>NZ_JBHTWX010000081.1:0-28066 GCF_042792155.1 Kitasatospora sp. NPDC056651
CTTCTCCCGCTCCTCGCGCTCGGCCTTCCTCGTGGCCCGGAGGCTGGTGAAGGTGGTGACCGCCAGGACGAGCACGATGAACCCCAGGGCGAACGGGATGCCGATCTCCGGGGCCCAGGTCGCGCCCGCCTCGTGGGCGGCGTGCAGCACCAGCTTCACGCCGATGAAGCCGAGGATCACCGAGAGGCCGTAGCTCAGGTGGACCAGCTTCGTCAGCAGGCCGCCGATCAGGAAGTACAGCTGGCGCAGCCCCATCAGGGCGAAGGCGTTGGCGGTGAAGACGATGTACGCGTCCTGGGTCAGGCCGAAGATGGCCGGGATCGAGTCCAGGGCGAACAGCACGTCCGTCGTGCCGATCGCCAGCATGACGATCAGCATCGGGGTGATCAGCCGGCGGCCGTTCTCCCGGACGAACAGCTTGGTGCCGCGGTAGTCCTCGGTGGCCGGGAAGCGGCGGGTGATCGCCTTCAGGGCGCGGTTCTCCTCGAAGTGCTCCTCCCCCTCGTCCTCGGCGCGGGCCTCCTTGATCAGCTTCCAGGCCGTCCAGATCAGGAAGGCACCGAAGATGAAGAACACCCAGGAGAACTCGGAGACCAGCGCCGCGCCGCCGGCGATGAACACCGCCCGGAGCACCAGCGCGATGATCACACCGAACATCAGCACGCGCTGCTGGTAGATCCGGGGCACCGCGAACTTCCCCATGATCAGGATGAACACGAAGAGGTTGTCGACACTGAGCGACTTCTCGGTGATGTACCCGGCGAAGAACTCGCCGGCCGGCTGCGCGCCGGAGTGCCACCAGAGGAAACCCCCGAAGAGCACCGCCAGGGCGACCCAGACGGCCGTCCAGATCCCGGCCTCCTTGATCGAGACCTCGTGCGGCTTGCGCCCTCCGATGAAGAAGTCCGCCACGATCAGTGCGACCAGCACCAGGATCGTGGAGACCCACATGGTCATGGAAACGTCCACTACTGCTCCTCCGGCAGGTAGGCGAGACAGTCATCGTCACTGCCGGAGGTCTCTTCCGCCCATCGGGCCAGCGCCCCGGGGTGCCGCGACGGGCACCCGTGATGACGGGGTCGACTGTCGAGGAATACTCCCCTCCGCTGCCAACGAGGGTAACAGCCATCCCAAGAGAAGGTAAAGAAGGTAAAGGAGCCCCCTGCCGTCAGAGGTACGGCTCGATCGCCGGCAGCAGGTCCTGGAAGGTGCGCCCCTTGGCCGGCGCGCCGATCGCCTGCATCTCCCAGCCGCCGTTGCCGTCCCGGACCACCTTGGCCATGATCTGACCGGTGTGCGGCCCGCCGCCCGCCAGCTCGTAGCGGGCCAGCTCCAGCCCGGTGGTCTCGTCCACCAGCCGGCAGTGCGCCCGCTGCACCTCGGCGAAGGTCTGGCCGGTGTACGAGCTCACCGTGAACACCACCTGGGTGATGTTCACGGGCACGTGCACCAGGTCGACCAGGATCGCCTCGTCGTCCTCGGCCCCGGAACCGCCCTCCAGGTTGTCGCCGGTGTGCCGCACGGAGCCGTCGTTGCTCTCCAGGTGCGAGAAGAACACCACGTCGGAGGGGGTCCTCTCGGCGTACAGCAGCGCCGAGGCGTCCAGGTCGATCTTCCGGGTGCGGCTGCCGAACAGCCCGCGCTTGGGGGCGGCCCGCCAGCCGAGGCCCATCCGGACCACGGACAGGGCACTGCCCGGCCCCTTCTGGAGGCTGACCTTCTGCCCCTTGGCCAGGTTCACCGACACGACGTCGTCCTCTCTGTCGGCCGCGCGGTCACACCCGCGCGGCTCCACGGTGGAACACCCCGTCGCCGTCCCCCGGCTGAGGCCCCCTCTGCGTACGGCCCGCCACCCCGTCCCGAGGGCTCGGTGCCGCAGGCAAGCCTAGGGCCTGCGGCACCCCCGGCTCCCCGGGGTTTCCCCGTTTGTGGCAAGCCTGAGACACCTCCGGGCGGTTGCCCCCCGCGGACGCGGGGAAAGGCCGCGCCCCGGAGTCCCGGCCGTGTCGTCAGGCCACACCCGCCTCGCGCATCTGCCGCAGTTCCCTCTTCAACTCCTTGACCTCGTCGCGCAGCCGGGCCGCGACCTCGAACTGGAGGTCCGCCGCGGCCGTGTGCATCCGGTCGGTCATCTCCTGGATCAGGTCCGCGAGTTCGGCCGCCGGCAGGGACTTGCCCGGCTTGCGCTCCGCGCCGAGCGCCGGCACCGGGGCCTTGCCCTTGCCCTGGTTGCGGTAGCCGGTGGAGAGCAGCTCGTCGGTGTCCACGTCCTCGCGGGCGAGGGTGTCCAGGATGTCGCCGATCTTCTTGCGCAGCGGCTGCGGGTCGATCCCGTGCTCCTTGTTGTAGGCCTGCTGCACGGCCCGGCGGCGGTTGGTCTCGTCGATGGCCTTCTCCATCGCGGGAGTGATCTTGTCCGCGTACATGTGGACCTGGCCGGAGACGTTGCGGGCGGCGCGGCCGATCGTCTGGATCAGCGAGGTGCCGGAGCGCAGGAAGCCCTCCTTGTCCGCGTCCAGGATCGCCACCAGCGACACCTCGGGCAGGTCCAGGCCCTCGCGCAGCAGGTTGATGCCGACCAGCACGTCGTACCGGCCCGCCCGCAGCTCGCGCAGCAGCTCCACCCGGCGCAGGGTGTCCACGTCGCTGTGCAGGTACCGGACCCGGATGTCCAGGCCGAGCATGTAGTCGGTGAGGTCCTCGGCCATCTTCTTGGTCAGCGTGGTGACCAGCACCCGCTCGTCCCGCTCGACCCGCAGGCGCACCTCGTGCACCAGGTCGTCGATCTGGCCCTCGGTCGGCTTGACGATCACCTCGGGGTCGATCAGGCCGGTCGGGCGGATGATCTGCTCGACCTGGCCGTCGCCGCGCGACAGCTCGTACGCGCCGGGCGTCGCCGACAGGTAGACCGTCTGGCCGATCCGCCCCAGGAACTCCTCCCACTTCAGCGGGCGGTTGTCCATCGCGGACGGCAGCCGGAAGCCGTGCTCGACCAGGGTGCGCTTGCGCGAGGCGTCGCCCTCGTACATCGCGCCGATCTGCGGGACGGTGACGTGCGACTCGTCGATGACCAGGAGGAAGTCCTCCGGGAAGTAGTCGAGCAGCGTGTTCGGCGGGGAGCCCGGCTCGCGGCCGTCGAAGTGCATCGAGTAGTTCTCGACGCCCGAGCAGGTGCCGATCTGGCGCAGCATCTCGATGTCGTACGTGGTGCGCATCCGCAGCCGCTGGGCCTCCAGCAGCTTGCCCTGCTTCTCCATCCGGGCGAGCGTCTGCTCCAGCTCCTTCTCGATGCCGGTGATCGCGCGCTCCATGCGCTCGGGGCCGGCCACGTAGTGCGAGGCGGGGAAGACGTAGACGGAGTCGTCCTGGCTGATGATCTCGCCGGTGAGCGGGTGCAGCGTGTAGAGCGCCTCGATCTCGTCGCCGAACATCTCGATCCGGACGGCGAGCTCCTCGTAGACCGGGAAGATCTCGATGGTGTCACCGCGGACCCGGAAGGTGCCGCGGCTGAAGGCCACGTCGTTGCGGGCGTACTGGATGTCGACGAAGCGGCGCAGCAGGTCGTCCCGGTCGATCTCCTGGCCGACCTTGAGCGGCACCATCCGGTCCACGTACTCCTGCGGGGTGCCGAGGCCGTAGATGCAGGAGACCGAGGCGACCACGATCACGTCCCGGCGGGTGAGCAGCGAGTTGGTCGCCGAGTGGCGCAGCCGCTCGACCTCCTCGTTGATCGAGGAGTCCTTCTCGATGTAGGTGTCCGTCTGCGGGACGTACGCCTCCGGCTGGTAGTAGTCGTAGTACGAGACGAAGTACTCGACCGCGTTGTTCGGCAACAGCTCGCGGAACTCGTTCGCCAGCTGCGCGGCCAGCGTCTTGTTCGGCGCCATCACCAGGGTGGGCCGTTGCAGCTTCTCGATCATCCAGGCCGTGGTGGCCGACTTGCCGGTGCCGGTGGCACCGAGCAGCACGACGTCCTTCTCCCCTCCCCTGATCCGTCGCTCCAGCTCGGCGATCGCCGCCGGCTGGTCACCGTTCGGCTGGAAGGGGCTGACGACCTCGAAGGGCGCCACGGACCGCTCAATACTCGTGATGGGACGCACCACTCAACGGTACGGCCCACCACTGACAAGCGGGTCCTACTTGGCGCTGTCGCGGGCCAGGGCGACGAGGCGGGAGATGGCGCGCAGGTACTTCTTGCGGTAGCCGCCGCGGAGCATCTCCTCGGGGAAGACCTGGTCGAAGGGCAGGCCGGAGGCGGTGATCGGCAGCTCGCGGTCGTACATCCGGTCGGCGAGCACGACCAGGCGCAGCGCGGTGGACTGGTCGTCGACCCGCTTGACGCCGCGCAGGCAGACCGCGGTGACGTCGTCCAGCAGCGCGCCGTAGCGGCTGGGGTGGACGGCGGAGAGGTGGGCGAGCAGGGCGTCGAAGTCGTCGAGCGAGGCGCCGGGGGTGCGGGCGGCGGCGGCCTCGACGGCCTGGTCGGTGTAGGGCGGCGGGGCGTCGGGCAGGCCGCGGTGGCGGTAGTCCTGGCCGTCGATCCGCATCGGGCGGAAGTGTGCGGACAGGCCCTGGATCTCGCGCAGGAAGTCGGCGGCGGCGAAGCGGCCCTCGCCGAGCTTCTCCGGCAGGGTGTTCGAGGTGGCGCACAGCTTGACGCCGTTGTCGACCAGCCGGCCGAGCAGGGTGGAGACCAGCACGGTGTCGCCCGGGTCGTCCAGCTCGAACTCGTCGATGCAGAGCAGCTTGTGCCCGGAGAGGGTCCGCACGGCCTGCTGGAAGCCGAGCGCGCCGACCAGGTTGGTCAGTTCGACGAAGGTGCCGAAGGCCTTGGGGCCGGGGGCGGCGTGCCAGAGCGAGGCGAGCAGGTGGGTCTTGCCGACGCCGTAGCCGCCGTCGAGGTAGACGCCGGCCGGGCCGGTGGGCGCGGGGGCGGAGCGGCGGAACCAGCCGCGCTTGGGTGCGGAACCGTTTCCCCCGGTGAGGGTGGCCGCGAACTGCTCCAGGACCTGGACGGCCTCGTACTGGCTCGGCTGGGTCGGGTCCGGGATGTACGTCCCGAAGCTCACCTCGGCGAACCGGGGCGGCGGGACCATCTCGGCGACCAGCCGCTCGGCGGGCACGACGGGGCGGCGGTCGGTGAGCGCGATCGGGGAGCCGGACTCGGCGGCTATCGGCTCGGTCGCGGGGTTGGAGGCTGCGGGCACATCAATAGAGGGTACGCCTGCCCGGTACGCCGTCCGAACGGTCGGCGGGCCGCGGCGGAAGGGGCCGCGGTGGAAGACTGGGGACATGCAACAGTTGATCAGCCCGCTGGGTGAGCGGCTCGCCGATCCGGCCGCCCTGGAGTCGCTCGCCGCCGTCTACGCGTACCCCGAACAGGTGAATCGGGGGCGCCCCTGGCTGCGCGCCAACATGGTGTCCGGCCTGGACGGCGCGGCCAGGCTCGACGGGCTGTCCGACGGTCTCTCCGGCGACGCCGACAAGCGGATCTTCGGGGTGCTGCGGGCGCTGTCGGACGTGGTACTGGTGGGCGCGGAGACCGTCCGCGCCGAGGGCTACCGGCCGGCCCGGGCCCGTCGGGAGTTCGCGGCGGCCCGGACGGCGGCCGGCCAGGCGCCGGCCCCGGCGATCGCCGTGGTGAGCCGCTCGCTGCGGCTGGACCTGGCCGCGCCGCTGTTCACCGGACCGCTGGTCAGGACGGTGGTGATCACCACCGAGGACGCCCCCGAGGAGCGCCGCCGGGAGGTCGCCGAGGTGGCCGACCTGGTGCTCGCCGGCACCGGCTCGGTGGACCTGCGGGTGGCCGTGGCGGCCCTGGCCGAGCGGGGCTGGACCCGGCTGCTGACCGAGGGCGGCCCGCGCCTGCTGGGACAGCTCGCGGCGGCCGGCCTGCTGGACGAGCTGTGCCTGTCGCTGGCCCCGCTGCTCACCGGCGGCGACGCGCCGCGCGTCCTCGACGCCGCGCAAATGCCGGACGTGCAGCGGATGCGGCTGGTCTCATTGATCGAGCAGAAAGGATTCCTCTTCACCCGCTACCTGCGTCACCTGGGCTCGGACGACCCCGTGACCCCCTGATCGCGATCCCGTTATGCGATGCCGGGGCCCGGGGGGCCGGCCACTGGAAGGACTCACGTGTTCAAGACCGTACTGATGATCGAAAAGGCTCTCTCGGACGCGGACGTGGAACTCGTCACCACGCTCCACGGCGAGGAGGAGGTGTCCTTCGTCGTCCTGATGCAGCCGCGCGGCAGGCAGGACGAACTGCTGCGGGCGCTCGACGACGTCGCCCTCGGCCACCTCGACAAGGTGGTCCACGAGCACGACGAGTCCGAGAGCGGGCCGACCGTGGCCACCGAGTCGCTGGAGCACAGCCTGCGCCACCTGCGCTCCGCGGGGGCCGAGGCGGTGGGCGAGCTGGTCGAGGACAAGCCGCTGGAGCGGCTGCGCGCGGTCGTCGAGGACCAGCGGGCGGACGAGGTGGTGGTGCTCACCTCGCCGCACTTCGTGGAGGAGTTCTTCCACCGCGACTGGGCCTCCCAGGCCCGGCACAAGGTGGGGGTCCCGGTGCTCAGGCTGTTCGCCAGCGACTCCTAGCCCCGCCCGGCGGTGGTGCAGAATCGTCCTTGCGGTCCGCCCGCGAGGACGGTTCCGTCCTCCCGGCCCCTCCGCCCGACCTGTCTGTCCCCGCCCGTACGGAGCCACGCCTTGAACGACGCCGCGCACGACCTGCACGCCCCGCACTTCATCGGCATCGGCGGCGCCGGGATGTCCGGCCTGGCGAAGATCCTCGCCGTGCGCGGGGCCAGCGTCTCCGGCAGCGACTCCAAGGAGTCCGAGACCGTCCTCGCGCTGCGTGCCCTCGGCGCCACCGTGCACGTCGGCCACGCCGCCGAGCACGTGCCGGACGGCACCAGCAGCGTGGTCGTCTCCAGCGCGATCCGCGCCGACAACCCGGAGCTGGTCGCCGCCCACGAGCGCGGCATCCCGGTGGTGCACCGCTCGGACGCGCTGGCCGCGCTGATGGGCGGCCGCCGGGCGCTGGCGGTGGCCGGCACCCACGGCAAGACCACCACCACCAGCATGCTCGCCGTCGCCCTCGGCGAGCTGGGCCTGGACCCGTCCTACGCGATCGGCGGCGACCTCGACGCGCCCGGCTCCAACGCCCACCACGGCGCCGGCGAGATCTTCGTCGCCGAGGCGGACGAGAGCGACCGCAGCTTCCACAAGTACGCGCCCGAGGTGGCGATCGTGCTCAACGTGGAGCTGGACCACCACGCCAACTACGCCTCGATCGACGAGATCTACGAGTCCTTCGAGACCTTCGTCGGCCGGATCGTGCCCGGCGGCACCCTGGTGGTCTCGGCCGACCACGACGGCGCCCGCGAGCTGACCTCCCGGGTGGCCGGCCGCGAGGACCTGAACGTGGTGACGGTCGGCTCCGCCGAGGACGCCGACCTGCGGGTGCTCTCGGTGGTCGCCCACGGCATGACCAGCGAGGTCACGGTGCTGGTGGACGGCGCCGAGCTGTCCTTCACCGTCTCGGTGCCCGGCCGGCACTACGCCCACAACGCGGTGGCCGCGCTGGCCGCCGGCGTCGCGCTGGGCGTCCCGGCCGCCGACCTGGCCAAGGCGCTCGGCGCCTACACCGGCGTGCGCCGCCGCCTCCAGCTCAAGGGCGAGGCCGGCGGGGTCCAGGTGATCGACTCCTACGCCCACCACCCCACCGAGATGACCGCCGACCTGGAGGCGATCCGCGAGGGCCTGACCGGCGGCGGCCGGGTGCTGGTGGTCTTCCAGCCGCACCTGTTCAGCCGCACCCAGCAGCTCGGCGAGGAGATGGGCGCGGCCCTGGCGCTGGCCGACGCCTCGGTGGTGCTGGACATCTACCCGGCCCGCGAGGACCCGATCCCGGGCGTGACCAGCGAGCTGATCATCGACGCCGCCCGCCGGGCCGGTGCCGAGGTCACCGCCGAGCACTCCTTCGCCGCCGCCCCCGCCCTGCTGGCCGGCCTCGCCCGCCCCGGCGACCTGCTGCTCACCATGGGCGCGGGCGACGTGACGAACCTGGGCCCGGCCATCCTTGAACACATCGAGGGAGGACTGACGCACCTCGCGAGCGTTGCCTCCAACGTCTGATGTCCGTCCACCGCGAGCGGGAGCCGTGAGATGAGCTACGAGATCGAGAAGACCGAGGCCGAGTGGCGCGCCCGGCTCAGCCCCGAGGAGTACCACGTGCTCCGCGAGGCGGGCACCGAGCGCCCGTTCACCGGTGAGTACACCGACACCAGGACGGTCGGCGTCTACGGCTGCCGGGCCTGCGGGGCCGAACTGTTCAGCTCCGAGACCAAGTTCGACAGCCACTGCGGCTGGCCGTCGTACTACGCGCCGCTGGCCGGGGACCGGGTCCAGTACATCGAGGACACCTCGCTCGGCATGCGCCGGGTCGAGGTGCGCTGCGCCCGCTGCGGCGGCCACCTCGGGCACGTCTTCGAGGGCGAGGGCTACGGCACCCCGACCGACCAGCGGTACTGCATCAACAGCGTCTCGCTGACGCTGAAGCCGGCCGAGTAGCGCGGACGGCGGGAAGGCCCGGACACCGTGCGGTGTCCGGGCCTCCGTGCTCGGGGCGCTACTCCCCCACCGGCCGGAAGCGCACCGGCAGGCGCAGCAGCGCCCGGTGGAACGGGCCCGGGCGCCAGACCAGCTCCTCGGCGGGGGTGGCCAGTTCGAGGTCGCTGAGGCGGCTGCCCAGCTGCTCGATGGCGGTGATCGCGATCAGCAGGGCCGGGTCCCGGGCCGGGCAGGCGTGCGGGCCGGCCGCCCAGGCCAGGTGGGCGCTCTCGCCGCTGCGCAGCCCGCCGTCCTCGGCCGGCGGCGCGGCCTGGGAGTTGGCGGCCGCGTACGAGACCAGCAGCAGCGTACCCGCCTTGATCTCGCGGCCGTGGAAGGTGATGTCGTACCGCGGGTAGTGGGCCGAGAAGTTGGCCATCGGCGGCTCGTGCCAGAGCACCTCGTCGATCGCCTGGTGGGCGGTCATCGCGCCGCCGTACAGCGAGCCGGCGTAGCGGGCGTCGGTGAGCAGGCGCAGCAGGGCGTTGCCGATCAGGTTGGTGGTCGGCTCGTGTCCGGCGATCAGGGTCAGGGTGATCTGCCGGATCACCTCGTCGTCGTCCAGCCCGACCGGGTGGGTGACGTACCAGGAGGTGAGGTCGTTGCGGGGGCGCTCGCGCCGCTCGGCGACCATCGCGGTGACCACCGCGAGGAGCTTCCCGTACGAGATGCCCGCCTCCTCGGTGGACTCGATCAGCCCGGTGATCGCGCCCACCACCTCCTCGCGCTGCTCCGGCGGCACGCCGAACCAGGTGGTCAGCGCGAAGGCGGGCAGCCGGCGGGAGTACTCGGCGATCAGGTCGGCGTGGCCGACGGAGGCGAAGCCGTCGATCAGCCGGTGCGCGGTCTCGGCGACCTGGCGCTGGAGCCGGTGCGGTTCGAACAGCGCGAGGGCGTCGGTGATCACCGCCCGGTAGCGCGCGTGCGTCTCGCCGTCGCTGAACAGCGCGGTCGGGCGGTAGCCGAGCATCGGCAGCAGCGGGGAGTCCGGCGGGAGCTCGTGCCGCGAGAGCCGGGAGTCCTTGGAGAAGGTGTCGGTGTCGCGCAGCAGGTCCAGCGCGGCCTGGTAGTCGGTGACCAGCAGGGCCTCGACGCCGGGCCCGAGTTCCACCGGGGCGGTGGCGCCGTGGCGCCGCAGCCGCTCGTAGACCGGCTGGGGGTCGGCGGCGAAGCCCGGGCCGTGGATCGGGGTCGGGCGGGGCTCGACGCTCACGGGCTCTCCGGGGTGGCGGGCGGGGCTTCGGGCAGGGCGTCCAGGACGTGCTCGACCAGCGCGATCAGGGCGTCCAGACTGCTGTCGCGCTCGCGGGCGTCGCAGAGCAGCAGCGGGGTGCCGGCGTGCAGGTCCAGGTGGGTGCGCAGCACCTCGGCCGGATGGTCCGGCGTGTCCGGGAAGCGGTTGACGGCGACGGCGTACGGCAGGCCCTGCTCCTCGACCATGTCCATGATCTCGAAGGAGTCGGCCAGCCGGCGGGTGTCGGCGAGCACCAGGGCGCCCAGGGCGCCGCGCGCGATGTCCTGCCAGAGCGGGAAGAAGCGGCGCTGGCCGGGGGTGCCGAACATGTAGAGCACGACGTTGCCGGGCAGGGTGAGCCGGCCGAAGTCGACGGCGACGGTGGTGGTGGACTTCCCGGGCACGCCGGCCAGGTCGTCCACCGGCCGTCCGGTCTCGGTCATCGCCTCCTCGGTGTGCAGGGTGGCGATCTCGGAGAGGGTGCGGATGAGGGTGGTCTTGCCGACCCCGAACGGGCCGGCCACCACCAGTTTCATCAGCGTCTGGTCCTGGTCGGGCAGGTAGCCGACCCGGCTCGGCCGGCCGGCCTGGTCGTCCGGGTCCGGCCGCGCGGCCGGGTCACCTGAGCGCACGGAGTCCAACGAGGAGCCTCTCGACGATGGAGCGGTCGGTCTGCTGGGCGCGCGGGATCGGCGCGCGGGCGCGCAGGCAGCCCGCCTCGACCAGGTCGGCGGCGAGGAAGACCGTGGCGCTGACCGGCAGGCGCAGGTGCGCGGCGGCCTCCACCACGGTCAGCGCGCCGGGGCGCAGCAGTTCCCAGAGCCGGCGGTGTTCGGGTTCGAGTGCGTCCGGCGGGTCGACCCGGTCGGCGAACAGCACGGTCAGCCGCTCGAAGCCCTTGCTGCCGGGGCGGCTGCGGCCGCCGGTGGCCAGGTAGGCGGGGACCATCCGCCTGCGGGAGGCGGTCATGACCGGCCGTCGTCGTCCTGCCGCCGGATCGGGCTCGCGAGTGCGCGACCGAGGGCGGCGACCTGGAGCTGCATCTGGTAGGCCACGTTGCCGAGCTGGGCGTCGGGCGAGGTGAACACGGCGAGCGAGGTGTTCTCCCCCGCGGGCACCACGATGGCGTAGCCGAGGTCGGACTCCACCACGGTCTGGGCCAGGCGGGGCCGCTCCGCGTCGGTGAACGCGGTGGTGAAGGCCCGGGCGGCGGCGTGCACGGTGGCGGTCATCGCGGCGACCCGCTCGGCGGAGGCCCGTTCCAGGCCGTCCGAGGCGCCCTCGACCAGGCCGTCCCCGGTGGCGACGACCGCGTGCAGGACCCCGGGCAGCTCCAGCAGCGGGGTCAGCACCCACGAGATCTCGTCGGTGGTGGTCGGGCTGGGCGTGCTGCTCACTGCTCGGCTCCTTCTGGGGTCGGACCGGTGCTCCGGGCACCGGGGTCGCGGTCGGCGGTGGTGTCACCGGGTGTGCCGGCCCCGCCGGACGTGCCGGTGGTGCCGTCGCCGTTCTCGGGCACGGCGTCGGCGGCGTCCTGGTGGGTGGCCCGGGCCACGGCGGCCCGGCCGGAGTCAGTGCCCTGCTGGAGCGCCTGCCAGTGGGCGGCGGCCCGTTCGGGGGTGCGTCCGGTGGTGGCGGCGGGGGCGGGCGCCGTGGCGGCCGGCTCCGCGGCGGCCAGCGGGCGGCGGCGGCGCCGGGTGGGCAGGCCGGTGCCGTCGTCGGGCACGGCCGGGTCCGTCGTGGGTGCGTCGGCCGCCGGGGCGTCGGTCGCGGAGGCGCTCGTGGCGGGGCTGCTCGTGGCGGGCCGGTCGGCGGTCGGCGGGTCCCCGACCGGGTCGTCCGCGACCGGGTCGTCCGCGACCGGATCGGGCACCACGCGGATGGTGGGCGTCGGGCGCGGGCCCGGCCGGTTGTGGCGGTCGGCGAGCCGCGGGCCGTCCTGCTCGTCGGCGTCGCGCATCGGCGGGACGGCCGCGACGGTGGGCGCCTGGGCCGGGCCGGTGCCGGCCCGCAGCGGCAGCGGGGTGAGCACCGAGAGCGGCTGCTCGTCGGCCACGACGGTCACCAGCGCGGCCGGGATGCGCAGGATGGTCCGCATGCCGCCGTACGGCGAGGGCTCGATGTGGCAGGAGAAGCCGTACTGGCGGGCCAGCTTGCCGATCACCGCGAAGCCGGTCTTGGGCGGGTTGCCGAGTTCGGTGAGCAGCATGTCCGGCGGGCCGGCCAGCAGCCGGCGGGCGCGGCGCAGCTGGTCCTCGTCCATGCCGATGCCGCTGTCGTCGATGATCACCAGCGCGCCGCGGCCGCCCTGCTGGACGGTGACCGGGACGTCGGTCTCCGGGTGGGAGTAGGCGGTGGCGTTGGCGAGCAGCTCGGCGATGGTGACGGCGACCGGCTCGGCGGCCCGGGCCACCACGGCGAGGCGCTGCTCCCGCAGGTGGTTGGCGACCTTGATCCGGGCGTAGCCGGGCACCCGGGAGAGCGCGCCGACGACCACTTCGGCGAGCGGCGAGTCGGTGCGGGCCAGGCCCGGCCAGGCCTCGCAGAGCACCGCGATGGTCTGGATCCGGCGCAGCGCGACCTCGTTGCGGAAGTCGACCTCCAGCAGCCGGGGGTCGTCGTTCTCGTGCTGGAGCTGCTGGACCAGGCTCTGGATCTGGTACAGCAGGGTCTGGATCCGGGAGGTGGCGCCGCGCATGGCGGCGCGGGCGGCGGCGTCCACCCGTTCGCGCTCGTCGGCGAGGGCGGCGTGGGCGGCGTCCAGGACGGCCTGGAGCGCCCGGACGGCCTCGGGGCCGACGGCCTGCGGGTCCAGCGGGCCGACCAGCGGGGCGTTGGCGTGGGTGAGCCGTACGGCGGTGGCGGCGACCCGCTCCTGGGCGAGGTGGCCGATCTCGGCGAGCAGCGCGGCGGCCCGGGCCTCGGCGGCGGCGCGGGCGTGTTCGGCCCGCTCGGCCCGGTCGGTCGCGGCGGCGCACTGCTGCATGGTCTCGCGGACGGTGTCCTGGGCCTGCCGGGCCGCCTCCTGCGCCTCGCGGACGCTGTCCTCGGCGGCCCGGGTGCGCTCCTCCGCCCGCCGGGCGTCCTCGGCGGAGCGCCGGGCGGCCTCCAGTGCCTCGCGCTGCTGCTGCTCGGCGCGGGCGAGTCTGCCCTCGGCGGCCCGGGCGCGCTCCTCCCCCAGGCCGAGCGCGGTCTCGGCGGCCGCCGCCCGGGCGACGGCCGTGGTCCGGCCGCGTGCGAGCACGGCCGTGGCCACGGCGGCGACCAGCGCCAGGACGATCAGCGCGATCTGCGTCATCGAAGTCCTCGGGGGTGCTTGCGGGTTGGGCCGGTCGGCCGGTTCGGACAGGGCGGCCGGGTCGGGCCGGTGGAGCGGGCGGGGTCAGTCCCGCCGGGTGCGCGGGCGCGGGGAGCGGGCGCCGTCCTCGGCCAGTTCCCGGGCCACCAGGGCGACCTGGCCCATGGCCTCCAGGACGCCCGGGGCCCCGGAGCCGTCCAGGTGCCGGTACTCGGCGGCGACGGTCAGCACCAGCCGCTCGGGCAGGCCGAGTTCGGGGTGGCGCTGCTCGGCGATCACCCGTCGGGCGGCGTCCAGCGCGGGGATCCCGGCGGCGTGCAGGGCGTGGGCGCGGTCGCGGACGTACCCGAGGTAGCCGATGTGCTCCCGGACGCCGTCGCGGTCGAGCACCGGGCCGTGGCCGGGCACGAAGATCTCGGCGCCGGTGGCCAGGGCCCGCTCGCAGGCGCCGATCACGTTCTCCAGCGGCCCGGCCCAGTGCGAGGGGTGGTCGCCGGGCTGCTCGGGCGTCGAGGAGAAGATCACGTCGCCGGTGAACACCGCGCGCTGGTGCGGGAGGTGGACCATCAGGTCGCCGCCGGTGTGGGCGGCGGGCAGGCTGGTGATCTGCACCGGGTAGCGGCCGACCGTCAGCTCCAGCTCGCCGGTGAAGACGGTGTCGGGGCGCACCGGCTCGGTGGCGGACCAGTCGAACCGGCCGAAGTGCTCCCGGAGGTAGCCGCCGAGCGGCGAGTCCGGGTCGCTGTTGGTGACCAGGCCGTGCTGCTGCTGCGGGGTGGGCTCCCAGTGGATGTGCTCCAGCGCCTCGCGGGTGGCGATCACCTCGGCGTCCGGCAGCACCCCGGCGCCCCACAGGTGGTCACCGTTGGCGTGGGTGACGACCACCCGGTCGACCTCGACCCCGGCCGGCAGCAGTCGCCGGCTCGCGGCCAGGAACTCCCCGGCCATCGAGGGGTCGTACGGCGTGTCGATCCAGAGCGCGGTGGTCTCCGAGGCCAGCAGTCCGCAGTTGGCCAGGCCCCAGCCGCGCTTCGGCGGGAGCCACACGTACAGGTCCTCGGCAATCGCGCTCACGTTCGCACGGTTGATCGTCATGTGCGCGATTATGCCGATGCCGTGCCAGTAGCGGAGCAAAACTGTTACGGTTCCAGCCACTTAACGCCCGAAGCGCCCGGGACTGTCCCGAATCATCCCACGTGGTCTGGACCACATCTGGCCGAAGTCCCCCTGGCCGGGCGACTTCCGGAGGGGTCGTCAGATGTCCGCGTGCTACGGCCGCTTCACCTTCCGGATGCCCTTGCGCTCCCCCGCGCAGGCCTCGTACCCCAGCCACGCGTTGACCGCCAGCATCGGCCCGTTGGTGGTGTCGTTGCTGGTGTACGCGTACCGGTAGCCCGCCGCCACGGCGAGCCGCAGCGACTCCCGCTTGGCCAGCTTGGCCAGCCCCCGGCCGCGGAACTCCCGGCGGCAGGCGGAGAACGCGGACCAGTAGCGGTCCACCCCGTCGGTCTGCACCATGCTGAACGCGGCCGGCTCGCCGTCCACCACCGCGACGACGCTCAGCGCCCGGTCCCGGTCCGGCCGGTTCCAGTCGGCGCGCAGCCAGTCCTCGTACGCGTAGGCGTCCATCGGTACCTCGCTGCCGGGCTCGTCCTGGACGGCGTCCTCCTCGACCAGGAACAGCGGGTGCGGGTCGTCCGCCCAGTCGGCGGCCGGGCGCAGCTCGACGCCGGGCGGCAGTGCGGGCGCCGGCGGCAGCGGCAGGGCCAGGTCCCGGCCGGCGAACCGCATGGTGCGGCCGAGCTCGTAGCCCCGGGCGGTGGCGAAGGCCAGCGAGGCGGGCTCGTCGTCCAGCCAGGTGTGCAGCTCGGCCACCCCGTGCGCGGCCAGGTGCCGGTCGACCGCGGCCAGCAGCGCGGTGGCCGCGCCACGCCGCCGGAACTCCGGCAGCACGCTGCCGTTGACGTAGCCGATCCCGGTGGCCGTCGTCCCGAGCACCACCCCGCAGCGCGCCGCGCCGACCACCCGGCCGTCCAGCTCGGCGACGAAGGTGCGGAAGTGCTCCGCGGAACCGGACTGGGCGTTCAGCCAGACCAGGGCCTCGGCGGAGAGCACCAGGTGCTCGCGGCCGGCCCGGTGCGCCGCGGCCACGGCCTCGGCGTCTTCGGCCCGGAAGTCACGGATCGTCAAAGAAGGTGAAGGATTCATGGCCGCCCACGCTAACCGCGCCCGGCCGCCCGGCGCCTCCGGTTTTACGCCGGTCGGGCGCCCCACCCGCGGGGACGGCCCGCGCTCGGGACCAAAGTCCCTGACGGCCGGAACGACATGCTCAAATAATGCTCTGAGAAGACCGGGTGAGGCTTGGCAGCCACCCCGCCCGGGGACATCCTCAGCAACACCGCCGCGCGGTCCCGGCGACGACGCCCGCACCGACCGGCCCTCCCGACCAGCCCTCCCCACCCGGCCCTCCGAAGGGGGCGAACCGATGACCTCCCCTACCCTCGACACCACCGCGCCCCGAACCCCCGATCCCCGGACCGCCGATCCCCGGACTGCCGTGCCCCGGCTGGGCGTCGGCCTCGGCTGGCGCAGCGAGATCGACACCGTGGTCGAGCGCCAGCCCGGCCTGGACTGGGTCGAGGTGGTCGCCGAGAACATCTGCGCCGGCCACCTGCCCGACTCCCTGACCGTGCTGCGCGAGCGCGGCGTCACCGTCGTGCCGCACGGCGTCGGCCTCGGCCTCGGCGGCGCCGACCTGCCCGACCCGGGCCGCCTCGCCCGGCTCGCCGACACCGCGCTGGCGCTCGGTTCCCCGCTGGTCACCGAGCACCTGGCGTTCGTCCGGGCCGGCGGCCTGGAAGCCGGCCACCTCCTGCCCGTCCCCCGCACCCGGGACTCGCTGCGGGTGATCGCCGAGAACGTCCGGATCGCTCAGGACCAGCTGCCGGTGCCGCTCGCCCTGGAGAACGTTGCCGCCCAACTCGCCTGGCCGGAGGACGAGTTCACCGAGGGCCAGTTCCTCGCCGAGCTGGTCGGGCGCACCGGCGTCCGGCTGCTGATCGACGTCGCCAACCTGCACACCAACCGGGTCAACCTCGGCACCGACCCGGCCGCCGAGCTCGACCGCCTGCCGCTGGAGGCGCTGGCCTACGTCCACGTCGCGGGCGGCACCCTGGTCGACGGCGTCTGGCACGACACCCACGCCCACCCCGTCACCGAGCCGGTCCTGGAGGTGCTGGCCGAACTCCGGGCACGGACCGACCCGCCCGGCGTCCTGCTGGAACGGGACGCCAACTTCCCGCCGCCCAGCGAGCTGGCCGGTGAACTGGACGCCATCCGCCGGGTGCTGGAGGGGAGCACCCGGCGATGACGGACCCGACCACCGACCCGACCACCGACCCGACCACCGGCCGGGCGGACGCCGGCCAGGACCCCGCCGACGCCCGGCGGCGCCTGGCCCGGCGCCAGGAGGAGCTGCTGGCCGCCCTGGTGGCCGGCGGCCCCGTCCCGCCCGGCTTCGACCCTCGCCAGGTCCGCGCCCAGTCCGCCGGCCTGGCCGCCAAGCGGCGGGACACCACCGCCAAGGTCGCCCCGGACCTGCCCCGCGCCCTCGGGGAACGGTACGGGCCGCTCTTCCTCGGCTACGCCCGCTCCCACCCGCAGACCGGCGGCTACCACGCCGACGCCCGGGCCTTCGCCCAGTGGGCGCTCACCGACGGCGGCCCGCTCGACGCCGGCCACCGCCGGGCCCTGGAGCAGTGGCTCCACCCGACACCCGTCCGGCCGCCCGGCCCGCTCGCGCGCCTGGGCCGGGCCCTGCGCGGCCGGCCGCCGGCCGCCGCCGACACGCCCTGACGCTCCACCACCACCCCGGGGGAACCGCCCATGTGGCACAACGCCTACTTCACCGTCCCGGCCGTCCTGCTGGCGGCCGCCGCCCTGTACGCCTCGCGGACCCGGCAGCACATCGGCCAGGTCCGGCACGCCAAGGGCCTGCCCGGCCGCGGCCTGCCGCTGCTCGACACCGCGTTCCTGTCCGGCGGGCCCGGGCGGGTGTTCGACACCGCCCTGGTCCGGATGCACCTGAGCGAGCAGGCCGTGATCAGCCGCTCGGGCCTGGTCACGCTGACCGGCGCCAGGCCGTACGACGCCGTCGACCAGGCCGTCCAGGACGCCGTCGGGCCGACCGGGAGCCGCCAACTCGGCTCGCTGCGCCGCACGGTGATGCGCTCGGCCGCCGTCCAGGAGATCGGCGACCGGCTCGCCGACCGCGGCCTGCTGCGCCGCCCCGAGCGGTTGCGGCGCGCCCGCACCGCCCGCCGGCTGCTCTGGCTCGCACTGCTCGTGGTGGCGGCCTCCGCCGTGGCCGCCGAACTGCTCGACGACGGCGCCGCCGGCCACGAGCGCCCCAACCTCTGGGTCCCGGGCCTGCTGCTGCTCGCCGGCTTCGTCTCGCTGCTCGCCACCCGGACGGTCAAGGGCCGGATCACCCCGGCCGGGCAGCGCCAGCTCTCCCTGATGCAGGGCGCGCCGTGGACGCCCCACTCCGGGGTGTCGCCCCGGCTGACGGGCGGCGCGCTGCTGGGCGCGCTGGCGCTCGGCGGGCTGGCCGCCGCCGGGCTGGACAACCAGGAGCTGGAGGCGGCGATGCTGGCCGCGACGGCCGAGGAGGAGGCCGTACGGCAGACCACCGCCGCGGGCGCCGCCGCGTCGTCCTCGTCCTCGTCTTCGTCCTCGTCGTCCTCGTGCTCCTCCGGTTCCGACGGCGGCTCCGCCTCCTGGTGCGGTTCCTCGGACTCCGGCTCCTCCGGATCCGGCTGCGGCTCGTCCAGCTGTGGCTCGTCGTCGTCCAGCTGCGGGTCCTCGTCCTCGTCCAGCTGCGGCTCCTCGTCGTCCAGCTGCGGGTCCTCGTCCTCGTCCAGCTGCGGCTCCTCGTCCTCCAGCTGCGGGTCCTCGTCCTCCTCCAGCTGCGGCTCCAGCTGCGGCGGCGGCTCCTGAGGCACCCCGGCAGGCTCGCATGTGGCAGAACGCCTACGTCCTGATCCCCGCCGCCCCGCCGGCGGCGGGGATCCGCTCGGCCGCCCGGACCAGGCGGCGGGTCACCACCACCGAACGCCCGGCCGGGGCCCGGCAGCCGCGGCGGGCTCCTCCGGCTCCTCCGGCCGGGCCTCCCGCGGCGGCGGATCCTGACCGCGCCGGCCCCCTGCCGGACGTCACAGTTCGGTATCGCGAACCGGGAACACGTTCCGCCCGCCATCGGCGCAGGCATACAACAAGCCCATGTGGTTGCTGTTCCTCATCCCGGCCTGTGTCGCGGCGGTGTTGTCGTGCCTGCGACTGATCCGGATGACCGCCACCGCCGACGCCCTGGCCGACCGGACCGGCCTGCGGCCGCCCGAAGCCGTCGGCATCGGCCTGTACGAGACCGCCTACCTGGCCGGCGGCCCGGACCGGGTGACCGAGCTCGCGCTCGTCCTGATGACCGGCCGGGGAAGGCTGCACCTGGCCCACACCGGCTGGACCACCGTGGTCGACCCCAAGGGCCGCAGCCGCCTGGAGCGGGCGGTCATCGCCACCGTCGGGCCCGAGGGCCAGCGCCGCACCGACGAGCTGCGCCGGGCGATGGCCGAGCACCCCACCGTGCTGGAGATCGGTGCCCGGCTCGCCCTGGCGGGCCTGGCCACCCCGGCCCTGGTGCAGCGCAACACCGTGGTGGTGGTCCGCCAGGTCCGGCACGCGCTGCTGCTGTCGCTGGCGCTGCTGGCCGCCTCGGTGTCGCTCAGCGGCTTCACCGGCGGTGACACCGTCGCCCCGGTCGCCTGGTTCTCGCTGCCGCTGGTACTCACCTCGGGCACCCTGCTGATGGCCCGGGTCGACGTCTACCCGTACACCCGCTGGGCCTCCCCGGTCGGCCAGGAGGTGCTGCGCGAGGTCCGCCCGGCCCGCCAGCGCGGCCTCGCCGACGACGAGGAGCGCGAACTGCTCACCGCCGTCGCGATGAACGGCCCGGCCGTCCTCCCCGACGCCCGGCTGCGCGCCGCCCTGCGCCCGCACCGGAGCTGAAATCCGGCTGCGACCACCCCGCTGACCAGGGCAGACTCCTCCCATGAAGAAGCGGCACCACAAGGTGCTCGACCGCGCCCGGGCCGAAGGACGGCTCGTCCGGCTGCGCCGTACCATCCCCGGCGCGGACCGGCTGGAGGGCTTCGTCCTCGGCACCGGCCCGGTCTGGACCCTGCTCGCCAGATGCGCCGACCACCGGCTCGACGGCTGGACCGCCGTCCACACCCACGCCCTGCACAAGGTCCGCGACGAGGGCGGCGAGGAGTCCCTGACCGTACGGTCGCTGCGCGGCCGCGGCCTGTGGCCGGTCCGCCCGCCCGGCGCCGACCTGCCGCTGGACGACCACGCCGGCCTGCTCGCCGCCGCCTCGGCGGCGTACGGGTTGCTCGAGCTGCACGCCGAGCTGATCGATCCGGGCATGCTCCGGGTCGGGACGGTCACCGGGCTGCGCCCCCGCACCTTTCGGCTGCACGAGGTCGACACCGAGGCCCGCTGGTACCCGGAACCCTCCAAGTACCGCCTCCGCGACATCACCCGGGTCGACTTCGGCAGCCACTACACGGAGGTGCTGGGCGAGTTCGCCGGCCCGCGGCCGTGACGGCCGTGGGGCCCTCGCGAACGCCGGAGGCCGACTCCCCTGCGGGGAACCGGCCTCCGGTACGGCGTCGCCCGGTCGCTCAGACCAGGCCGCCCAGCAGCTCGCCGACCGGCTTGCGGCGGCCGGTGAAGAACGGCACCTCCTCGCGGACGTGCAGCCGGGCCCGGGAGGGGCGCAGGTCGCGCATCAGGTCGACGATCCGGTGCAGCTCGTCCGCCTCGAAGGCGAGCAGCCACTCGTAGTCGCCGAGCGCGAACGAGGCCACCGTGTTGGCCCGCACGTCCGGGTAGCCGCGCGCCATCTGGCCGTGCTCGGCGAGCATCGCGCGCCGCTCGGCGTCCGGCAGCAGGTACCACTCGTAGGAGCGGACGAACGGGTACACGCAGACGTAGTCGCGCGGGCGCTCGTCGGCCAGGAACGCCGGGATGTGTGACTTGTTGAACTCGGCCGGGCGGTGCAGCGCCATGTTCGACCAGACCGGCTCCAGCAGCCGGCCGAGGCCGGTGCGGCGGAAGCGGTTGTACGCCTCCTGGAGGTCGTCCGAGTCGGCGGCGTGCCACCAGACCAGGATGTCGGCGTCCGCGCGCAGACCGGAGACGTCGTACGTGCCGCGCACGGTCACGTCCTTGGCGGCCAGCTGCTCGAACAGCTCCTCCACCTCGGTGGCCAGGGCGGTGCGGTCCTCGGGCAGGGCGCCCTTGAGCTTGAACACCGACCACATGGTGTAGCGGATGACCTGGTTCAGGTCACGCGCCTTCTTCTTCTCGGGCTGCTGCTCCGGCTCCCGCTCAACGCTCTCAGTCATGCGTCCATTGTCCTTTCCGTGGAACCTTCCCCGGTCGCCGGGGTCAACAGGTTGTCGACGGCCGCCGCGGCGGCGGCGGCCGAACCGATGCACGCCGGGATGCCCACCCCGTCGTACGCGGCGCCGCACAGCGCCAGCGCGCCCACCCGGCCGGCCGCCGCCCGCACCCGGGCCACCCGGTCCAGGTGCCCCACCGGGTACTGCGGCAGACCGGCCGCGAAGCGGGAGACGAAGGTGTCGTACGGCCGGGCGGTCAGCCCGATCGCCTCCTCCAGGTCCGCCAGCGACCGCGCCACCAGTTCCTCGTCCGGCAGCCCCAGCGCCTCCTCCTCGCGGTGCCGGCCCAGCGAGGTGCGCAGCAGGAACGCGTCCGGCGCGGAGCGCGCCAGCCAGCCCCACTTGTTGGAGGAGAAGGTCGAGGCCTTGATCTGCCGGCCGTCCACCGGCGGCACCAGGAAGCCGCTGCCGCTCGGCGGCGCGGCCAGGTCGGAGCGGCGGAAGGCCAGGGTCACCAGGGCCATGCCCGCGTACTCGACGCCGTCCAGCTCGGTCGCGGCCGCCGGGGCGTCCTCGCGCAGCAGCCGGGCCGCGGCGGGGGCGGGGACGGCCAGCACCACGGCGTCCGCGTGCAGCACCTCGCCGCCGGTCACCACCCGCCAGCCGTCGGGGGTGCGGCGCAGCTCGTCCACCGGGGCGTCGGTGCGCACGTCCACGCCCGCCTTGACGCAGGCCGCGGCGACCGCCCCGGGCAGGGTGCCGAGCCCGCCGCGCAGGCCCTGGAACACCGGGGTGCCGACCACCTTCGGCCGGGAGGCCAGCTCGTGCACCCCCTCGACCAGCGAGCCGCCGCCGCGCGCGATCGGCAGCAGCTGCGGCACGGCGGCGCGCAGCGAGATCTCGTCGGCGCGGCCGGCGTAGACGCCGCCGAGCAGCGGCTCGACCAGCCGGTCCACCACTTCCCGGCCGAGCCGGTCGGCGACGTAGCGGCCGATCGCGACGTCCTCGCCGATCTCGGCGGGCTCCTCGTGCCGGGCCCGCTCCAGCCCCTCGCCGGTGAGCACCCCGGAGGCGGCCAGCGCCTCCAGGTCACCGGGGACGCCCATCACCTGGCCGCCGGGCAGCGGCCGCAGCGCGCCGCGGGTCCAGATCGCCGCCTTCGCGGTGGTCGGCGGCTCCAGTTCCCCGCCCAGCCCGACCGCCCGCGCCAGCTCCACCGCCTCCGGCCGCCGGGCGAGCACCGACTCGGCCCCGAGGTCGACCCGGACCCCGCCGACCTCCCCGCCCCACAGCTTCCCGCCGACCCGCCCGGACGCCTCCAGCACCGTCACCCGCGCCCGCGCCGGCCCCCCGGCCGCCCCACTCAGGAAGGCGGCCGCAGCCAGCCCCGCGATCCCACCACCGACGACGACGACCTGTGCATCCGACATGCTCCGCAGTCTCCCAGGTCTTTACACCGGACCCTCAATCCGCTGCACTCCCGGCACCGGGACGTCCTTGCGGCCGATGAACGTCCAGATCTGGGCGATCAGCAGGTCGTCGGCGTGCTCGGTCGCGATGGACAGGGCGGACTCGAAGCAGTCGACCGCCTGTTCCCGGTCGCCGAGGCGCAGCAGGCAGCGGCCGAGGATCATCAGGATGCGGATCTCCCGGACCCAGTCGCCGAGCTCCTGGGCCATTTCCAGGGCCCGGGCACCGCACTCGAACGCCCGGTCGTAGTCCTTGGCGACCAGGTGCGTCGCGCCCATCAGCTGCAGCGCGTTGGTCTCGCCCGGGCGGTCCCCGACCGACCGCAGCAGGTCCCGGGAGCGGTCGAAGTTCTCCAGGGCCTCGTCGTACCGCTCCAGTTCCAGGAGGACCAGGCCGATGTTGCTCAGCAGCCGGCCTTCCTCCCGGAGGTTCCCGTCCGCCCGGGCGACCTCCAGCGCGGTCTCGTGTTCCGCCATGGCCTCCGGCTGACGGCCGAGCCGCCGGTAGACCATCCCGAGGTTGCTCCGCACGTGGGCCGCGCGCCGGGTGTCACCGGTGGCCGTCCACGTCTCCAGGGCGAGGAGGAACTGCTCCAGGGCGTCCTGGTACGCGCCCTGCTCGACCCTGACGCTGCCCAGGTTGTGCCGGGTCATCGCCTCGCCGTCCCGGTCGTCGGCGGACCGGCAGAGGGCCAGAGCCTCCTCGTGCAGCTCGACCGCCCGGGCGAAGCGGCGCTGTCCGCGTTCGATCACGCCGAGCTGGTTGAGCGCGCCGATCCTGAGCTCGCGGTCCTCCGACTCCCGGAGCAGCGCGAGCGCCGCGACGACGTGCTCCCGCGCCTCGTCGTACGCACCGAGCTCGGTGCGGATGGCGGCGAGGCCGTTCAGCGCCGCGGCCTCCTTCCGTCCGTTCCCCAGGCTCCGGGCCGCCGCGGCGGCGTGCCGGTAGCAGGTGCTCCAGGCGTCCCAGCGGCTGCGCAGCTCGAAGAACTCGACGAGCGAGAAGGGCAGGTCCTGCGCCACTGTCGCCCGGCCGGTGGCCGAGGCCAGTTCGACGGCCGCCACCAGGCAGGGCAGGTCGGCGTCGAACCAGGCCAGCAGCGGCGCGCGGAACTGCTCGTTCTCGCCCAGCAGGGTCTGCGCCGCGTGGGCGGCGCGCACGTGGAAGCGCAGCACCCGGTCGACCGCCGTCTCCCGCTCCGCGGCCGACAGGTCCGACTCGGCCCGCTCGACCGCGTACAGCCGCAGAAGGTCGTGGAAGCGGTAGCGCCGGTGGTGGGACAGCGTCTCCTGCTCGATCATGTGCGCCCGCCGGAGCTCGCCGAGCGCGCGTCGTACGACGCCCTCCGGCCGGCCGGCGAGGTGGACCGCCGCCTCCAGGCCGACGTGCGGGCCGGGGGCGAGCGAGAGCAGGGAGAAGATCCTCGCCTGCTCGGCGTTCAGGTGGCCGTACGAGAGGTCGAAGGCGGCCCGGACGGCCAGCGAGCCGCCGTAGTCGAGCTCGGCGAGCCGCCCCCGGGCGTCGGCCAGGATCGCCGCCAACTCCCTTACCGGCTGCTCGGGTTCGCTCGCCAGCAGGGCCGCGACGATCCGCAGTGCGAGCGGCAGTCCGGCACACCGCTCGGCGACCTCGGCGGCCGCCCCGGGTTCGGCGGCGACCCGGCCGTCCGTCGGGCGGGCGTCGCGCAGCACCTGGTCCAGCAGGTCGACGGCGCTGCCGTCCGCCAGCCCGCCGAGTTCCAGCAGCCGGGCGCCGTCGAGGTCGGCGAGGACGTGGCGGCTGGTGACCAGCACCCGGTGCGCGGGGTCGGCGGGCACCAGCGGACGGACCTGCTCGGCCGCCGACGCGTCGTCCACCACGACCAGGAACCGCTGCCCGCGCCGGGCCCGGCCGGCCAGTTCGGTCCGGTAGCGGGCCTCCCTGCCGGCCTGGTCCTGGGGGATCTCCCCGTCGGGCACGCCGAGTTGGCGCAGCAGGATCTCCGGCGCGGCGACCTCGCCGCCGGACCGCGGCGCGTAGCCGTGCAGGGTGACGTACAGGACACCGGTGAACCAGCCCCGCCGCTGGGCGTCGTGCGCCGCGGACACGGCGAGGGCGCTCTTGCCCGCCCCGCCGATCCCGGAGAGGACCACCGCCCGCACCCTGCCGTCCCCCGCCGGGTCCAGCACCGCCAGCACCTCGGCCAGCTCCGCCTCCCGGCCGACCAGCATCCCGGCCGCCGGCAGGGCCGACGCGTGCGGCGGCTCGGCTGCGGACGCGGGGAGCTGGTTCACGACCATGGTCCGCGCCTGGAAGACCGACCCGGCGTCGGCGTGACTGAAGTGATTCGTCGTCTCCCCCACCCGACTGTTCTACCGCCTCCACCGGCCCCGGGAGGGCCGGTCGGCCACACCGTAGGCTCGGGCGCATGGAACCGATCGTGTTGAGTGCGTGTCTGGCCGGGATTCCCTGTCGGTACGACGGGCGGGCGAAGACCGCGGACGCGGCCGTGCGGCTGGTCGAGGAGGGGCGGGCCGTGGTGGTGTGCCCGGAGGGGGCCGGCGGGTTGCCGACGCCGCGGCCGCCGGCCGAGATCGTGGGCGGGGACGGCGCGGACGTGCTGGACGGGCGGGCCCGGGTGGTGGACGCGACCGGGGCGGACCTCACCGGGGAGTTCCTGGCCGGCGCCCGGGCGGCCCTCGCCGTCGCCGAGGAGGCGGGGGCCCGGCGGGCGGTGCTGATGGCGCGCAGCCCGTCCTGCGGCTGCGGGCAGGTGTACGACGGGACGTTCACCGGGGAGCTGCGCCCCGGCGACGGGGTGACGGCGGCGCTGCTGCGCCGGGCCGGGATCGAGGTCACGGCCGGGTAGCGGCCCCGGTTCCGGGGGCCGCCACCGCGGGGGTCAGCGCGCGCTGGCCTCGTGGACGAAGGCGACCAGGCGGCTGAGCGCGTCCGGGTCCATGGACGGCATCACGCCGTGGCCGAGGTTGAAGATGTGGCCGCTGGTGCCGAGCGCCTGGGCGGCGTGCAGCACCTCGCGGGCCTTGGTCTCCACGACCTTGGTGGGCGCGTACAGCACCGCCGGGTCGAGGTTGCCCTGGAGGCCCTTGCCCTGGCCGACCCGCTCGGCGGCGACGTTCAGCGGCACCCGCCAGTCGACCCCGACGATGTCGGCGCCGGCCTGGCCCATCAGGCCGAGCAGCTCGCCGGTGCCGACGCCGAAGTGGATCCGCGGCACGCCGTAGTGGGCCACGGAGTCGAAGACCTTGGCGCTGGACGGCATCACCGAGCGCCGGTAGTCGTCCGGCGCGAGCGCGCCGACCCAGGAGTCGAACAGCTGGACCGCCGAGGCGCCGGCCTCGATCTGCACCTTCAGGAAGGCCGAGGTGATGTCCGCGAGCCGGTCCACCAGGGCGGCCCACAGCTCGGGCTGGCCGTACATCATGGCCTTGGTGTTCTCGTGGTTCTTCGACGGCCCGCCCTCGACCAGGTAGCTGGCCAGCGTGTACGGCGCGCCGGCGAAGCCGATCAGCGGGGTCCCGCCGAGCTCGTCCACCAGCAGGCCGACGGCCTCGGTGATGTAGGGGACGTCGTCCGGCTCCAGCGGGCGCAGCCGCTTGAGGTCCTCGGCGGTGCGGATCGGGTCGGCGATGACCGGGCCGACGCCGGCCTTGATGTCGACGTCGATGCCGACCGCCTTGAGCGGCACCACGATGTCGCTGAAGAAGATCGCCGCGTCCACCTTGTGCCGGCGCACCGGCTGGAGGGTGATCTCCTTGACCAGCTCGGGCCGCATGCAGGACTCCAGCATGGGGATGCCCTCGCGGACCTTCAGGTACTCGGGCAGTGAGCGACCGGCCTGGCGCATGAACCACACCGGCGTGTGCGGCACCGGCTCGTGCCGGCAGGCGCGCAGGAACGCGGAGTCGTACGCGGCGCCGCGGCGCGCGGGGGTGGTCGGGCCGTGGTGGGTGGCCGCCGTCGTGTCTGCCGTTGTCTCGCTCACGCGTCAAATCTTCGCACGGGCGCCGGGCCCGGTTTCCCGGCCGGTCTCGTGGGTTCCTCCAAGATCTGTCCGGGTTTGCCGTTCCGGCACGCCGCTGGGAGAGAAGTTGCGGCGATAACCCCGTTCTTCGACCTAGTCTTCGGGTCATGGCAGCGGTCGGAGGGCACCCCTCACAGGGTGGCGGAGCAGGTGGCGGAGCGGGTCGCGAGGGGGCACCGAGCGAGTTCCGGGCGGCCGTGGCGGTCTTGGACGGGGCCCGGTTGCGGCCCGAGGTGCAGCTCTCCCCCGCGCCGGCGCCGCGCCGGCTGGCCCCGTACTCGTTCGCGGTGACCGCCTCGGTCGAGGTGGACGGCGAGGAGCTGGCGGACGGCCGGCTGGTGCTGCTGTACGACCCGGCGGGGCAGGAGGCCTGGAACGGGGAGTTCCGGGTGGTCACGATGACCCGGGCGGAGCTGGAGCCCGAGATGGCCGGCGACCCGATGCTCTCCGAGGTGGGCTGGGCGTGGCTGCTGGACGCCCTCCAGGCGCACGGCGCCGGGTACGCGGAGCCGTCCGGCACGGTGACCCTGGCCTCCTCCCAGTACTTCGGCGGTCTGGCGGACCGCCCGTCCTCGACCGAGGTCGAGATCCGGGCCTCCTGGACGCCGGCCGACGGCCGCTTCGAGCGGCACCTGGGTGCCTGGGCCGACCTGCTGTGCATCAGCGCCGGCCTGCCCCCGGTCGCCCCGGCCGGGCAGGGCCCGACCGAGGTTCCGTCACTCGGTGGAGTGGTCCCGATGCCGGCCCGGCGACGCCCCCGGTCGCACTGACGAGTGGTGTCCGGCCCCGATGGCACCCGGGGACCGGTACGCCACCCCCAGGGCTGACGGGCGTGCCCCGGAGCTGACGGAGTGTGACTTCGGACCCCGCTCTGCGTCAATTCACCGGTCGATACCGACCGATCGGCATCGAATCTGATCGATTTTGTGCGAATACCAGGCATGTCGCATCAATCATTTGCGCGATTTGTCCGTATTGTTACTCACTAGATCGTGATCTTTCGCTAAAGCCGGGCACGGTTGCTGCCGAAGCACACTGTGACCCTTTCCGAACGCGGAACACTCCGACCGCCCCCTCGGGGTTCCGTCCGCCACTCCCCGCAGGAGGCCTGGTGTCGGTCCTTCTTGAGCACCCCGCAAACGTGGTCGCCTACCGGCCGACCAAGCCCACCGCCATGGTGGTCATCGCCGATCCCCGCGTCCGTAACACCGTCACCCGCCACCTGTGGGCACTCGGTGTCCGGGACGTGATCGAAGTGTCCTCGATCGCCGAGGCCCGCCCCCGGGTCTCCACTCCGCGCGACATCTGCGTCGCCGACGTGCACCTTCCGGACGGCTCCGGGCTGACCATCCTCGCCGAGACCCGCGCCGCGGGCTGGCCCAACGGCCTGGCACTGTCCGCCGCCGACGACATCGGCGCGGTGCGCAGCGCGCTGGCCGGCGGCGTCAAGGGCTACGTGGTGACCGGGACCCGGACGAACGTCGCGATGCCGGGCCGCCCGGGCCTGCCGCTCGGCGCCGCCGGGCTGGCCGGCCGGATGCGCCGCCCCGGGATGCCGGGCATGCCGGGCGCGGCCGGTGCGCCGGGCGCCCCCGGAGCCCCCGGTGCGCCGGGCGCGCAGCAGGCCGCCTACCGCGAGCTCTCCGGCCGCGAGGTCGAGGTGCTGCGCCTGGTCGCCGAGGGGCAGTCCAACAAGGCGATCGGCGTGGCGATGGGCCTGTCGGCGCTCACCGTGAAGAGCCACCTCGCCCGGATCGCCCGCAAGCTGGGCACCGGTGACCGGGCCGGAATGGTCGCGGTCGCGCTGCGCACCGGCATCATCCACTGAGCCGGGCGCTCCGGACCGCTGCGGCGGGCGATGCGGGAACATTACCACACCGGCCCCCCCGCCCGGTACGGGGGGGGCGGGGGGCCCGCGGGCCCCCGCGGCCCGGAGGCGCCCGGGCCGGGGGCACCCCCGCGGG
>NZ_JBHTWX010000081.1:28076-40825 GCF_042792155.1 Kitasatospora sp. NPDC056651
GGGGGTGGGGGGGGGGGGCGGGCGCCCCCCCCCCCCCCCCCGCCGCCCCGGGCCCCCCGCCCCGGGGCCGCCCCGGCGGCGGGGGGGCCCCCCCCCCCCCCCCCGCGACGCTGTCCGGGGAGCGCGGTCGGCCGGCGGGCCCCGTCGGCCGGTCGGCGCCGGGTCCGGGAGCACCCCGTCGGGGGCGGTCGATCAACAGTCTGACCAGTCCGACAACACTCCCGGTCGCGAGGACCGTCGTACCCTTGGTGGGTGACCGACGCCGTAGCAGCCATCCCAGAAGAAGCAGCCCCGGTCCCGCTCCTCGAACCGAGGGAGGGGATCCCGCCCGTCGTGGCGGACGAGCAGGCGCTGGCCGCCGTCGTCGCCGCGTTCGCCGCAGGCACCGGACCGGTGGCCGTCGACGCCGAACGGGCTTCCGGCTACCGCTACGGGCAGCGCGCCTACCTCATCCAGCTGCGCCGCGCCGGGGCCGGCTCCGCCCTGATCGACCCGATCGCCTGCCCCGACCTCAGCGCGCTGGGCAAGGCCGTCGAGGACGCGGAGTGGGTCGTCCACGCGGCCTCCCAGGACCTGCCCTGCCTGTCCGACGTGGGCATGAGACCGCAGCGCCTGTTCGACACCGAGCTGGCCGGGCGGATCGCCGGCTTCGCCCGGGTCGGCCTGGGCCCGATGACCGAGAACGTGCTCGGACTGAGCCTGTCCAAGGAGCACTCCGCGGTCGACTGGTCCACCCGCCCGCTGCCCGAGCCGTGGCTGCGCTACGCCGCTCTGGACGTCGAGGTGCTGGTCGAGCTGCGCGACGCACTCGAACAGGAGCTGGACGGCCAGGGCAAGCTCGGCTGGGCGATGGAGGAGTTCGCCTCGATCGCCGCCGCGCCCCGCCCGGCCCCGCGCACCGACCCGTGGCGCCGCACCTCGCAGCTGCACAAGATCCGCCGGCGCCGCCAGCTGGCCGTGGTGCGCGAGATGTGGCTGGTCCGCGACCGGATGGCGCAGGACCGCGACGTCTCCCCCGGCCGGGTGCTGGCGGACGCCGCGATCGTCAACGCCGCGCTGGCCATGCCGCTGAACGTCGCCGCCCTCCAGGCCGTCCAGGGCTTCGGTCCGCGGGTGCACCGGCGCCAGCTGGAGCAGTGGCTGGCGGCCGTGCAGCGCGGCCGGGAGATCCCGGAGAACCAGCTGCCGCCGGCCGCCGCGCCGCACGACGGGCCGCCCCCGCCGCGGGCGTGGGCCGAGAAGGACCCGGTGGCCGCCGCGCGGCTCTCCGGCGCGCGCGCCGCGATCGCCGAGCTGGCCGAGCGCCACCACCTGCCGGCCGAGAACCTGATGACGCCGGACGTGGTCCGGCGGGTGTCCTGGCAGCCGCCGTCCGACCCGGGGCCCCAGCAGGTGGCCGCCGCGCTGCGCGGGCTCGGCGCCCGGCAGTGGCAGGTGGACCTGGTGGCACCGGCGCTGGCCGCCGTGTTCGCCACCGCCGTGGCCCAGGACTGATCACACCCGGGGCTGACCCGGCAGCACGGTGAAGGGGATGTCGTCCGTTCGGGCGACATCCCCTTCGTCGTACCCGGCGGCGGCGCTCCTGGTCGGACCGGGCGGGAACGTGTCGGGGGACACACGGTCGGATCCCTCCGCAGGGCCTGGGCAGGTTGGTTACCGACGGGTAGCATGACCGTGACGCGGCGCCCCCCGGATCTTCGGCGGCGGCCCGCCCACCTCGAATTGTTGGTCCCTGGGAGGAGAGCCCCCGTGCCTCGTACCGCGAGGGACGTCGTCTTCGTCGATGGCGTCCGCACCCCGTTCGGCAAGGCCGGCCCGAAGGGCATCTACCACGAGACCCGCGCCGACGACCTGGTCGTCAAGTGCATCCGGGAGCTCGTGCGCCGTAACCCGAGCCTGCCCGTCGAGCGCATCGACGAGGTCGCCATCGCGGCCACCACGCAGATCGGCGACCAGGGTCTGACCATCGGGCGCACCGCCGCCCTGCTGTCCGGCCTGCCGAAGTCGGTCCCCGGCTACGCGATCGACCGCATGTGCGCCGGCGCGCTGACCGCCGTGACCACCACCGCCGGCGGCATCGCCTTCGGCGCGTACGACGTGGTCGTGGCCGGCGGTGTCGAGCACATGGGCCGCCACCCGATGGGCGAGGGCGTCGACCCGAACCCGCGCTTCGTCTCCGAGAAGCTGGTCGACGAGTCCGCCCTGTTCATGGGCATGACCGCGGAGAACCTGCACGACCGCTTCCCGCACCTGACCAAGGAGCGCTGCGACGCCTACGCCGTGCGCTCGCAGGAGAAGGCCGCCAAGGCGTACGCCAACGGCGACATCCAGCCCGACCTGGTGCCGATCTCGATCCGCAACACCAACCCCGAGGTCGGCGAGACCGGCTGGGGCCTGGCCACCGTGGACGAGCCGCTGCGCCCGGGCACCACGATGGAGAGCCTGGCGGGCCTCAAGACCCCGTTCCGTCCGCACGGCAACATCACCGCGGGCAACTCGGCCGGTCTGAACGACGGTGCCACCGCCTCCCTGCTGGCCGCCGAGGACGTCGCCGAGGAGCTCGGCCTCCCGGTCAGGATGCGCCTGGTCTCCTACGCCTTCGTGGGAGTCGAGCCCGAGGTCATGGGCATCGGCCCGGTGCCGGCCACCGAGAAGGCGCTGGCCAAGGCCGGTCTGACCATCGACGACATCGGCGCGTTCGAGGTCAACGAGGCCTTCGCCGTCCAGGTGCTGGCCTTCCTCGACCACTACGGCATCGCGGACGACGACGAGCGGGTCAACCCGTACGGCGGCGCGATCGCCTTCGGCCACCCGCTGGCCTCCTCCGGCGTGCGCCTGATGAACCAGCTGGCCCGCCGCTTCGAGCAGCGCCCGGACGTCCGCTACGGCCTCACCACGATGTGCATCGGCTTCGGCATGGGCGGCACCGTCGTCTGGGAGAACCCGCACTGGACCGGGGCGGAAGAGTCGGCCGAGCTTGAGGGCGGTAAGTGACCATGAGCAACACCACTGAGCTGCTGACCCGCGGCGCCGAGCTGTTCCCCGGCGAGGTCGTCACCACCGCGCACGTCCGCCACCTCGACCTGCCGCTCCAGGCCGGCCGGCTGGCCCTGATCACCCTGGACAACGGCTTCGACCACACCAAGCCGACCACCTTCGGCCCGGGCTCGCTGCTCAAGCTGGACGAGGCGCTGGACCAGGTCGAGGCCGAGGCCGCCGAGGGCACGATCGTCGGTGCCGCGATCACCGGCAAGCCGTTCATCTTCGCGGTCGGCGCCGACCTGAAGGGCGTCGAGCTGCTCAAGGAGCACGCGGACGCGCTGGCCATCGGCAAGGGCGGCCACGACGTCTTCAAGCGGATCTCCACGCTGCCCGTCCCCACCTTCGCGTTCTACAACGGCGCGGCGATGGGCGGCGGCGTCGAGGTCGGCCTGCACTGCGACTACCGCACGGTCTCGGCGGGCGTCCCGGCCTTCTCGCTGCCCGAGGTCTTCCTCGGCCTCGTCCCCGGCTGGGGCGGCTGCACCATCCTGCCGAACCTGATCGGTGCCGGTAAGGCCGTCAAGGTCGTCATCGAGAACTCGATGAACCAGAACAAGCAGCTCAAGGGCAAGGACGTGTTCGAGCTGGGGATCGCCGACGCGATCTTCGAGCCGGCCGACTTCCTGGAGCAGTCGCTGCTCTGGGCCGCCAAGGTCCTCAAGGGCGACGTGGTCGTCGAGCGCGAGCCGATCGACCGCGGCAAGGCCTGGGACGACGCCGTCCTGTGGGGCCGCATGGTCGCCGACGGCAAGGTGCACGGCGCCGCCCCGGCCGCCTACCGGGCGCTGGACATCATCGAGGCCGCCAAGGGCTTCGACCTGGCCGACAAGGCGAGCCTCCAGGCCGGCTTCGACGCCGAGGACGCGGCGCTGGCCGACCTCATCATGAGCGGCGAGCTGCGCAGCGGCATCTACGCCTTCAACCTGGTGCAGCGCCGGGCCAAGCGCCCGGTCGGCGCACCGGACAAGTCGCTGGCCCGCCCGGTCACCAAGGTCGGCGTCGTCGGCGCCGGTCTGATGGCCTCGCAGCTGGCGCTGCTGTTCGCCCGCCGTCTGGAGGTGCCGGTGGTCCTCACCGACATCGACCAGGAGCGCGTCGACAAGGGCGTCGGCTACGTCCACGCCGAGATCGACAAGCTGCTCGGCAAGGGCCGGATCAGCCCGGACAAGGCCAACCGCCTCAAGGGCCTGGTCTCCGGCTCGCTGGACAAGGCCGCCGCCTTCGGTGACGCGGACTTCGTCATCGAGGCCGTGTTCGAGGAGATGGGCGTCAAGCAGGCCGTCTTCGCGGACCTGGAGGACGTGGTCTCGCCGACCTGTGTGCTGGCGACCAACACCTCCTCGCTGTCGGTCACCGAGATGGCCTCGAAGCTGAAGCACCCCGAGCGGGTCGTCGGCTTCCACTTCTTCAACCCGGTCGCGATCCTGCCGCTGCTGGAGATCGTCCGCGGCGAGCGGACCGACGACGCCTCGCTGGCCACCGCCTTCGCGGTGTCGAAGAAGCTGAAGAAGACCTCGGTCCTGTGCAAGGACCGCCCGGCGTTCGTGGTGAACCGGATCCTGACCCGCTTCATGGGCGAGATCCAGAACATCATCGACGAGGGCACCCCGATCGCCGACGTCGAGAAGGCCGTCGAGCCGCTCGGCCTGCCGATGTCCCCGATCGTGCTGCTGGAGCTGGTCGGCCCGGCCATCGCGCTGCACGTCTCGGAGACCCTGGCCAGCGCCTTCCCGGAGCGGTTCACCGTCTCCGAGAACCTCGGCCGGGTGGTCAAGGCCGGCAAGCGCGGCTTCTACACCTGGGTGGACGGTCAGCAGGTCCTCGACCCCGAGGTCCTGGCGCTGCTGTCCTTCGGCGACACGGTGCTCACCGAGGAGCAGGTCCGCGCCCGCTCCCTGGAGGCCGTGGCGCAGGAGATCGGCCTGATGCTGGCGGAGGGTGTCGTCGCCGAGGCGCAGGACATCGACCTCTGCATGATCACCGGCGCCGGCTGGCCCTTCCACCTGGGCGGGATCACCCCGTACCTGGACCGTGAGGGCATCTCGGAGCGGGTGAACGGCAAGCCGTTCCTCGCCCCCGGCGTGGCCTCGGTGCCCGCGTAGCACCACCGGACGCAGGAGCCCCGGTGACCGCCTGGTCACCGGGGCTCCTGCCTGTGTACGGGGCGCACACCCCGGTTCTCCGTGGACGGACGTCTCAGTGCTTGAGGCGGTAGATCACGGTGTCGGCGAAGACGCCGACCATCTCGTAGTGGGTGTCCAGCAGGTTCTCGATCCGGGGGACCATGACCGGCTGGTACGGGGCGATGCCGGAGTCGTCGACCACGACCTCGGGCAGGCCGTTGGCCAGTTCCCTGTCGAAGGTCTGCCAGGCGTTGGAGACGCTGAACTGCTCGCCGACGTTCTGGTTGCCGTCCTTGCCGCCGCTGTAGTTGGTGAGGAAGCCGGCGGTCAGGTAGCGGGTGGCGGGTTTGCGGTCGGCCAGCCAGTAGAGCTCGGGGTGCATGCCCCAGACCAGCACGGTGTCCTTGGGGGTGGTCTGCGCGGCGACGGCGGTGGCGACCTCGGTGTTGCGGTTCATCTGCTCCCCGGGCCAGGCCAGTGCCAGGCCCCAGAACACCGTCGCGGCGACCGCGGTGTACGCCAGGACGGGCTGCCAGCGGATCGCCGAGGTGGCGACGGCCCCGGTGCCCAGCAGCACCAGCGGCGGGATCAGCTGGAGGTAGTAGTGGCCGAAGAAGTGGAAGCCCATGCTGACCGCGACGACCGAGGAGAGCAGCCAGACCCACAGGTCTGCGGTCGAGCCGTGCTCCTCACCGGCGACCGGCAGCGGACGGTGGCGGTGCTTGAGCCAGAGCCGGCGCCCGACCGGGAGCAGGAAGCCCAGGCCGGCGGCGGCCAGGATGGCCGAGTTGCCGAACGCCCGGCCGAGCATCTGCAGCCAGGCGCCGCCGAAGGAGGCGTAGTCGCCGCTGCCGGTGACCACCCAGAAGAGGAAGCCCTTGGGCTTGGTGAGGATCACCGCGACCAGCGCTATCGGCAGGGTGAAGCCGAACCCGATCTTGAACAGCGCGGGCGGCCAGCGCACCCCGCGCCGGCGGGCGTCCTGGACGAGCATCCAGAGCACCGGCAGCAGCACCGCGCCGCCGGTCTGCTTGGTCAGTGAGCACAGCGCGACCGCGATGCCCGCGGCCAGCCAGCGGCGCCGTTCGGCGTACCGGAAGGCGGCCACCATGGCCGGCAGCATGAAGACCTCGAAGGTCGCCGCCTGGGTGTCCTCCGGGGAGAGCCCGATGGAGACCAGCAGGTAGAGCAGCCCGGCGCCGGCGCCGGCCCGGTTGCCCCAGCGGCCGCGGGCGATCGAGGCCAGCAGGATCGCGGTGACCAGGTGGGCCACCACCGCGAGGGTGCGCAGCGGCCAGAGCGAGGCGGAGCCGAAGACGGCGAAGCAGGCCTGGTAGAGCCAGGGCAGCAGCGGCGGCTTGCGGTCCACCACGGTGTCGTACAGCACCCCGCCGTCCGCGAGCATCCGGGCCTGGGTGGCCAGGAAGCCCTCGTCCGGGCTCCAGACGGGCCGGGCGAAGGACGGGATGTGGGTGAGCAGCGCGACCAGCGCGAGCACCGGCACCAGCCTGGTCCAGTACCGCCCTCCTTGCCCGCCCTCGGGCAGGAGGGGCCCGGTCAGCACACGGGTGCGGACGCGCTCGGCCAGTCCGGTGAGGCGGAGGGAGGTGGGGGTCGGCACGGTTGACAACCTACCGGGCGGGACCGGCGCCGGTGGCGCCGGTCCCGCCTTTCAGTACGATTGTCGGCTTGTTTTGCGACGAACTGTTACCGAGTCACGACGAAGGCCGTCGGTGGAACGGGAACGCGAGGAAGGGGACAGCCCCTCGTCAGGCCTCGACCGGCGCCGCGTCCAGCTTGGCGACCAGCGCCGTCACCTTCCGGGCGATGTCGGGGGCGTTCAGGCCGATCTCGGCCAGGATCTCGGCCCGGCTGGCGTGGTCCAGGAACTCCTGGGGGATGCCGAAGTCCCGCACCGGCAGGTCCACCTCCGCGTCCCGCAGCGCCTGCGCCACGGCCGCGCCGACGCCGCCCACCCGGCCGTTGTCCTCGATCGTGACGACCACCCGGTGCTCGGCGGCCAGGCCCGGCAGGGCCGGGTCCACCGGCTTGACCCAGCGCGGGTCCACCACGGTGGCGGTGATGCCCTGGGCGGCCAGCAGGTCGGCGACCTCCAGGCTGGTGGCGGCCATCGCGCCGACCGAGACGATCAGCACGTCGGCGCGGTGGGCGCCGGAGGGCTCCTCGGCGGCGCGCAGCACGTCCATGCCGCCGACCCGGCCGACCGCGGGGACGGCCGGGCCGACCGTGCCCTTGGAGTAGCGGACCACGGTCGGGGCGTCCTCGACCTCGACGGCCTCGCGCAGCAGCGCGCGGACCTGGTCGGCGTCGCGCGGGGCGGCCAGTCGCAGGGTCGGGACGAGCTGGAGCATCGACATGTCCCACATGCCGTTGTGCGAGGCGCCGTCGTCGCCGGTGACGCCGGCCCGGTCCAGGACGAAGGTGACGCCCAGCTTGTGCAGGGCGACGTCCATCAGGACCTGGTCGAAGGCCCGGTTGAGGAAGGTCGCGTAGACCGCGAACACCGGGTGCAGCCCGTTGGTGGCCAGGCCGGCGGCGCTGGTGACGGCGTGCTGCTCGGCGATGCCGACGTCGAAGATCCGGTCCGGGAAGGCCTCGGCGAACGGGGCCAGGCCGACCGGGTGGAGCATGGCGGCGGTGATGCCGACGATGTCCCGGCGCTCGTGGCCGAGCGCGACCATCTCCTCGGCGAAGACCGAGGTCCAGCTCCGGCCGGCGCCGGCGCTGACCGGCAGGCCGGTCTCCGGGTGGATCTTGCCGACCGCGTGGAAGCGGTCCTCGTCGTTGTTCTCGGCGGCGTGGTAGCCGCGGCCCTTCTCGGTGAGGCAGTGCACGATCACCGGGCCGCCGAAGCCGCGCGCCTTGGTCAGCGCGGACTCCAGGGCGGTCAGGTCGTGGCCGTCGATCGGGCCGATGTACTTGAGGCCGAGGTCCTCGAACATGCCCTGCGGGGCGATGAAGTCCTTGAGGCCCTTCTTGGCGCCGTGCAGCGTCTCGAACAGCTGCTGGCCGACCACCGGGGTGCGCTGGAGCGCGTCCTTGCCCCAGGACAGGAAGCGCTCGTAGCCCTGGGTGGTGCGCAGGGTGGCGAGGTGGTTGGCCAGGCCGCCGATGGTCGGCGAGTACGAGCGCTCGTTGTCGTTGACGACGATGACGACCGGGCGGTCCTTGGCGTCGGCGATGTTGTTGAGCGCCTCCCAGGCCATGCCGCCGGTGAGCGCGCCGTCGCCGATCACCGCGACGACCGGGTCGTTCTTGCCCAGCAGCTGGTTGGCCTTGGCCAGGCCGTCGGCGTACGAGAGGACGGTGGAGGCGTGCGAGTTCTCGATCACGTCGTGCTCGGACTCGGCGCGGGACGGGTAGCCGGACAGGCCGCCCTTCGACCGCAGCCGGGAGAAGTCCTGGCGGCCGGTGAGCAGCTTGTGGACGTAGCTCTGGTGGCCGGTGTCGAAGAGGATGCGGTCGCGCGGCGAGTCGAAGACCCGGTGCAGCGCGATGGTGAGCTCCACCACGCCGAGGTTGGGACCGAGGTGCCCGCCGGTCTTGGAGACCTCGGTCACCAGGAAGGTCCGGATCTCCTGGGCCAGTGCGGCCAGCTGTCCGGGCGTGAGCCGGTCGAGATCGCGCGGTCCCCGAATGCGGGTCAGCAGGGCCACCCGTTCCTCCTCGTTAAGTGTTCGCGGACCGCGGACGGTCCGGCGGGCGTCGCTTCCCGGTCCGGCGGCAGGCCGACGGCACCGGCCGGCGCCGACCGGTCGAGTCTAATGTCCGGCTGCCGGACGCCGAGCGGCACGCCCGACGGCGCCGCTCGGTTCCCGCCATTTCGGGAGGTCGGGCCAGGATGCCGGTCACCCTGCGTTGACGCAAGGGAGTTCGATCTTTTGTGATGGATTGTTCACGACCCTGGTTGCGGACGCCGCTTCCCGGGCGACGGCGACGCGGTTCGGATGCGATCCGGACGCGGCTCGAACGTGGATCCGGACGCGGCTCGGGCGAGGCTCCGGGTGCGGCTCCGGGTGCGGCTCGGGCAAGGTTCCGGACGCCGCTCAGCCCCGGCCGAGCGCGCCGGACTCCCCCATCTCGCTCATCACCAGGGCCAGCGCGCCGAGCACCTCGGCCCGGCCGCCGAGGGTGCCGGGGACGACCGAGAGCTGGCGGGCGGCGCTGGGGATCGCGTAGCGGGCCACCGAGTCCCGGATCGGGGCGAGCACCAGCTCACCGGCCTCGGCGAGGTCCCCGCCGAGGATCACCCGGCGGGGGTTCAGCAGGTTGCACAGCGTGGCGACGCTGGTGCCGATCTGCCGGCCCGCGTCGGCGATCACCCGGCGGCAGCCGAGGTCGCCCTGCTGGGCCAGCTCGACCACCCTGGGCAGGCTGAGGTCCGGGCCGAGGGTGGAGGCGAGCAGCGAGAGCAGGTAGCGGGAGCCGACGAAGGTCTCCAGGCAGCCGCGGTTGCCGCAGCGGCAGACCGGCCCGGCCTCGTCCAGGGTGATGTGACCGATCTCGCCCGCGGTGCCGCCCGGACCGCGGTAGATGTGGCCGTTCACCACCAGCCCGGCGCCGACCCCGCTGGCGACCTTGATGTACGCGAGGTCGTTCAGCCCCCGGCCGGCCCCCCAGACCAGTTCGCCGAGCGCGCCCAGGTTGGCGTCGTTGTCCACGTGCACCGGCATGCCGAGCCGCTCGGCCAGCTCCTTGCCCGGGGCGATGCCCGTCCAGCCGGGCAGGATCGCGGTGGAGCCGAGCGCGCCGGTCTCCACGTCGATCGGCCCGGGCACGCCGAGGCCGACGCCGATCACCTTGTCGGACCGGAACCCGGCCTGCGCCAGCAGCCGCTCGACCATCGCCTCGGCGCGGTCGAAGCCCTGCTGGGCGGAGACGTCGACGTCGATCGGGGCGCTCTCCTCGGCCAGCACCCGGTGGGCCAGGTTGCCGACCGCGACCCGCAGGTGGGTGTGGCCGAAGTCGATGCCGACCACGATGCCGGCGTCCCCGCTGAGCGAGACGCTGCGGGCGCGGCGGCCGCCGGAGGAGGTGTCGGCGACCACGACGGTGCCGCTCTCCTTCAACTCCCGCACGATGTTGGACACGGTGGCCGCGGACAGGCCGGTGCCGCGGGCGATCTCCGCCTGGGTCAGCGAGCCGGCCATCCGCACCGCGCGGAGCACCCGTTCCAGGTTCGCCCGGTGCAGCGAGGACTGCGAGCCCGGTGTGTCCGTCGACATGATCCACCCTCCCAGGGCGGGGACCCCTCCGCCGGGCGTCCCCTTCAACTCCTGAAGGGTACGGCCCGGGGCCCCGGCGGGGGTGCCGGGCGGGGCGGGCGGACGCGCCCGGGGGCGCGGGCGGAGGCGGACCGGTGCGAGCCGCCGTCCCGGGCGCGGGGTGGGGCCGCGGTGCTCGGGAAGTGAAGGTGTTGCGCGTCCCGGGCCCGCGGATCCGGGGTTCAACGGTCCGAGCGGCGGCCGAAATGCGCGCACCACTAGCATGGTGCCCAATTCTCACCCGCCCCACCGGAACCGTGGACGGTACCGGGCAGGGGGCGCTTCCAGACATGACGGGGAATCAGATGGCAGGGGATCACCCTACGCCCGGGGCAGGCGAAACGCCCGGCAGCGGTCCGCAGGACAACCGGGGCGTCCCGTTCGGCCCCCCGCCGGGCGGCGTGGATCCGGCCGCCGTCGCGAACCAGATGACGCAGCTCGACGGCGCGGCCGTACCGGGCCAGGCCTCGCCCGCGGGCCCGCCGCCCGCCCAGCCGCCGGCGCCGCCCTTCCAGCCTCCCTCGCAGCCGCCCGTGCAGCCGCCCGTGCCGCCCCTCGGCAGCCCCGAGTACGCGCCGTACGCGCCGACCGCGACCGGGTTCCCCACCCAGGCCCCGCCGCCCCCGGGCGCGCCGGTCGGCCCGTACGACCCGGTCCCCGGCAGCCCGTACGGCGCCCCGGACGCCGGGCAGGGCTACAACACCGGCGGCTACAACTACCCGCCGCAGCCCGGGTACCCCTACCCGGGCGCGCCCGTGCCGCCCGCCGCGCCCAAGCAGCGCAACCCCGTGATGCTGTGGGGCGGGATCATCGGCGGCGTGCTGGCGATCGCGATCGTGGCCGCCCTGGTCGTCCTGCTCAAGGACCCCAAGCCGGACCCGGCACCGGACCCGACGCCGGCACCGGCCACCGGCGGCACCACCGCCGACGGCGGGACCAGCACCGGCCCCACCCCCGGCCCCGTCACCAAGGGCGCCACCTTCAACGTCGCCTGGACCGCCGCCAAGCCGGCCGCCTCGGACAGCTCGAACCAGATGCTCGGCATCTGGGGCACCGACAAGCTCGCCGTGCGCGTGGACAGCTCCGGCATCAGGGCCTACAACCTGACCGACGGCAAGGAGGCCTGGAGCATCCCCGCCCCGGCCGGCAGCAAGGAGCTGTGCACCGCCTCGTACGGCGCCAACTCCAAGGGCGTCGCCGCCGTCTCCTTCAACACCGGCGACAGCGACTGCTCCACCGTCGGCGCCGTCGACCTGAACCAGGGCAAGATGCTCTGGAGCGTCAAGGTCTCGGCCGACCGGATGTCCTCACCGACCCTCAGCGTCACCGAGAACGTGGTCGCCGTCGGCGGCAACGCGGTCGGCGCCCTGAACATCGCCACCGGCCAGCCGGCCTGGCAGTACCAGCCGCGCGACAAGGACTGCACCGTGCGCGCCAAGGCGGCCGGCGCCCAGATCGCGGTCAGCGACCGCTGCTACGGCACCGGCGGCCCGAAGTCGCAGCTGGTCATCGTCAACGCCGAGACCGGCAAGGCCGCCGGCACCCCGATCACCCTCACTGGCAGCATCGAGGAGGTCGACTCGGTCGTCCAGGACAAGCCGCTGGTGCTGCTGATGTCCAACGGCCCGCAGGGCGACTACGTCCTGCCGTTCGACAAGGACAACAAGCCGGGCAACCAGATGTCCGTCAAGGAGCCCGGCGCGGACAGCCTGCGGCTGTCCGGCCAGGACGAGGCCATGACCCGGAACGTGGTCAGCGGCAGCACGCTGTACGTCCAGGTCAGCGGCGGCAAGTCGGCCGTCAACGCCTACGACCTGAACACCGGCAAGCGCCTGTGGTCGGCCACCTCCGGCTCGGCCAACAACGACATGCGGCTGGTCGCCGGGACCGACAAGGACGGCAAGGTCCGCGCGGTCGTCGACCAGGGCTACAACAAGCCGGCCCGGCTGGTGACGCTCTCGCCGACCGACGGCTCGCTGTCCGACATCGGCAGCATGGCGATGCCGAGCAGCATGGGCATCGGCATCAGCACCTCCGAGTACCTCGTCGCGGAGAACGGCGCCGAGGTCTACGCGTTCCGCCGCTACAGCGCCAGCGACGGCCCGCTGACCAAGTGGAAGAAGTGACGGCGGGACCGCCACCGGGGGCGGCCGGGGGTTCGTGACCCCCCGCCGCGACCGCCGCCGCGGGGCGGGGCGGGGGGCGTGAGCCCCCGGCCCCGCCCCCCCGGGGTTTTCCGGGGGCCCCCGACGTTGGTGGGGCGTGGGTGAGGTGCCACAGCCAGTCGGATGGGGGCAGC
>NZ_JBHTWX010000082.1:0-40668 GCF_042792155.1 Kitasatospora sp. NPDC056651
GGGGGGGGGGGGGTGGGGTGGGGGGCCGCGGCCGCGGGGCGGGGCACGGCTGTGGGCGGCTCGGTCAGCCGCGCAGCGGGATGCCGGGTCGGTCCGGCTGGGGGCGGTCGACAGGGGTGCCGCGGTCGGCCGGGGTGCGGTCGATCGTGGGGCGTTCGATTGCGGGGCGGTCCATCGGGCTGCGGTCCATCGGGGTGCGGTCGATCGTGGGGCGGTCCATCGGGCTGCGGTCCAGCGAACCGCGGTCCATCGGGGGACGGTCCATCGGGCTGCGGTCGAGGCTGCTGCGGTCCAGGCCGCCCTGGCGGGCCGCCGGGACGGTCGCGGCCAGGCCGGTGCGCTCGGCGCCGGCGGGCAGCTCCTCGGCGCGGTCCGGGCGGCCCTGGCTCGGGACGGCACCGCTCGCGGCGAGGAGCTCGCTGGTCGGGCGGCGCATGCCGTAGCGCCGGTGCACGGCCTGCTTGGTGACCCCGAGGGCGGAGCCCACCGAGTCCCAGGAGAAGCCCAGCGCCCGGTCGAACTCGACCGCCGCCGCCACCAGCGTCTCCACGCTCTCCCGCAGCTCCTGCGCCAGGCGCACGGTCGGCGCCGGCGCCCGCCCGTACACCACGAAGCCGGCCGAGGTGCTCGGTCGGCGCGGACGGTAGACGTTGCCCAGTTGAGCGGTGAGCGTCCGCAGCGCATCGACCTGCCGCCTCACCCGCTCGATGTCCCGCACCAGCAGGTGCAGGCTCGCCCGCGCCCGGGCGTCGTGGTTGATCTGCTCGGCCATGGCCTACGTGCCACCTTCCGTACGGTTCAGCTCGGCCGGGACGCGGTGTTCCGTGCGCCCGGCCCCGGTCAATCTCTCTTGACCAACGCCGAATCGGGCCCGGGGTAACGCGGCTGGGCACAGTCGGGATGCGCGGACCGCCGATCCGGGTTCGGCGGGGGCTCCGGCGGGGGTGTGCGGGAGGCCTCCGCGGGAGGCCTCCGCGGGAGGCCTCCGCGGGTGGCCGGGCGGGTGGCCGGGCGGGCCGTCCCGGACGGGTTGCATAGACTTGCCGGTGAACCAGCAGCCGACCGCAGCCCGCGCCCCTACGGACAGGAGTCCGCACCCCGTGGCGATCCAGCCGATCCGCATCTTCGGAGACCCCGTCCTGCGGTCCACCGCCCAGCCGGTGACCACCTTCGACAAGGAACTGCGCAAGCTGGTCGGCGACCTCACCGACACCATGCTGGACGCCCCCGGAGCCGGCCTTGCAGCGCCCCAACTCGGCGTCTCCCTACGGGTGTTCACGTACCACGTGGATGGCGTCACCGGGCACCTGATCAACCCGGACCTGTCGCTGAGCGAGGAGGAGCAGGAGGGCCCCGAGGGCTGCCTCTCGCTGCCCGGGCTGCGCTACGACACCAGGCGCGCGTACGGCGTGGTGGCCAAGGGCTTCAACATGTACGGCGATCCGGTGACCGTGGAGGGCACCCAGTTGCTGGCCCGGTGCATCCAGCACGAGACCGACCACCTGGACGGCATCATCTTCATCGACCGGCTCGACCGCGAGCGGCGCAAGGCCGCGCTGAAGGCGATCCGGGAGGCGGACTGGGGCAACGGACCGGCCCCGGTGGTCAAGGTCTCGCCGCACAGCACCTTCGGCTCCGCCCGCTGAGCCCTTCGCCGTCCTCGCTCTCCACTGAACTTCGGTTTGCAGAAAGGCACTTGATGCGTCTCGTCTTCGCCGGCACCCCCGAGGTCGCCGTTCCCGCCCTGGACGCCCTGCTCGCCTCGGACCGGCACGAGGTCGTCGCCGTGGTCACCCGCCCCGACGCTCCGGCCGGGCGCGGGCGCAAGCTGGTCGCCAGCCCCGTCGCCCAGCGCGCCGAGGAGGCCGGGATCGAGGTCCTCAAGCCGGCGAAGCCCAGCGACCCGGACTTCGTCGCCCGGCTCACCGAACTCGCCCCCGACTGCTGCCCGGTGGTCGCCTACGGCGCGCTGCTGCGCCCCGGCGCCCTGGAGATCCCCAAGCACGGCTGGGTCAACCTGCACTTCTCGCTGCTGCCGGCCTGGCGCGGTGCGGCCCCGGTCCAGCACGCGGTGCTGGCCGGTGACGAGGTCACCGGCGCGTCCACCTTCCTGATCGAGCAGGGCCTGGACTCCGGCCCGGTGTTCGGCGTGGTCACCGAGGAGATCCGCCCGGGCGACACCAGTGGCGACCTGCTCACCCGGCTGTCCGTCTCCGGCGCGCGGCTGCTGGCCGCCACCATGGACGGCATCGCGGACGGCTCCCTGCACGCCGTGCCGCAGCCGGCCGAGGGCGTCACGCTCGCGCCGAAGATCACCGTCGAGGACGCGCGGATCGACTGGAACCACCCCGCGCTCCGGATCGACCGGGTGGTGCGCGGCTGCGCGCCGGCGCCCGGGGCCTGGACGGAGTTCCGGGGCGAGCGGCTGAAGGTCACCGGGCCGGTCACGCTGCTGCCGGGCTCCGCCGAGCTGGCGCCGGGCGAGGTCGCGGTGGCCGGCAAGAACAGCGTCCGGGTCGGCACCGGCAGCCACGACGTCGAGCTGGGGGAGGTGCGTCCGCAGGGGAAGAAGGAGATGCGGGCCGCCGACTGGGCCCGGGGCGCGCGGCTGGAGGCGGGGGAGCGCTTCGGGACCGGCGGCTGACGCTCCCGTTTGGCGTTACTGTTCGATTGAGATCGTTCGTTCGCCCTATGTGTTCGAGCCATGTGTTCGAGTTCGTTGATAACCACCGCAGCACCTTGAGGCACCTGTGACCACCCCCAGCGCCAAGCGCGCCCCCCGCCCGCACCGCCGCCCGAAGAAGGACCCGGCCCGGATCGTCGCCTTCCGCGCCCTGCGGGCCGTCGACGAGCGCGACGCCTACGCCAACCTGATCCTGCCCTCGCTGCTCCGGGAGGCCGAGCAGAAGGGCATGGACCGGCGCGACGCCGCCCTCGCCACCGAGCTGGTCTACGGCACCCTGCGCCTGCAGGGCACCTACGACGCGATCATCGCCGCCTGCATCGACCGGCCGCTCGGCAAGGTCGACCCGCCGGTGCTGGACGTGCTCTCGCTCGGCGCCCACCAACTGCTCACCACCCGCATCCCCACCCACGCGGCCGTCTCGGCGACCGTCGAGCTGGCCCGGGTGGTGCTCGGTGACGGCAAGGCGAAGTTCGTCAACGCCGTGCTGCGCCGGATCAGCGCCCACGACCTGGACACCTGGATCGAGCAGGTCGCCCCGCCGTACGAGAAGGACGCCGAGGACCACCTGGCGGTCGTGCACTCGCACCCGCGCTGGGTGGTCTCCGCGCTCTGGGACTCGCTCGGCCGGTGGCAGCCGGACGCCTCCGGGCGCACCGCGGTGGAGGAACTGCTGCGGGCCGACAACGAGCGGCCCGAGGTCACCCTCGTCGCCCGCCCCGGCCGCGCCACCGTCGGCGAGCTGGCCGAAGCGCTGCCCGAGGCCGAGCCGGGCCGGTGGTCCCCGTTCGCGCTGCGGCTCGCCGAGGGAGGCGACCCGGGCTCGGTGGCCGCCGTCCAGGAGAACCGGGCGGGCGTGCAGGACGAGGGCAGCCAGCTGGTCGCGCTGGCGCTGGCCTCGGCGCCGCTGGACGGCCCCGACCGGCTCTGGCTGGACGGCTGCGCCGGCCCCGGCGGCAAGGCCGCGCTGCTCGGCGCGATGGCCGCCGAGCGCGGGGCGGCCCTGGTCGCGAGCGAGAAGCAGCCGCACCGGGCCCGGCTGGTGGCCCGGGCACTGGCCGGCAACCCCGGCCCGTACACCGTGATCGCGGCGGACGGGACGCGCCCGGCCTGGCGGTCCGGCGGCTTCGACCGGGTGCTGGTCGACGTGCCGTGCTCCGGCCTCGGCGCGCTGCGCCGCCGCCCGGAGGCGCGCTGGCGCCGCCGGCCGGCCGACGTCGCGGCCTTCGGCCCGCTCCAGCGGGACCTGCTGCGCTCGGCGATCGAGGCCACCCGGGTCGGCGGCGTGGTCGGCTACGCGACCTGCTCGCCGCACCTCGCGGAGACTCGGGCCGTCGTGGACGACGTGCTGCGCGGCGAGGGCGGCCGGGTCGAGTGGATCGACGCCCGCCCGCTGCTGCTCGGCGTCCCGGCGCTCGGCGACGGGCCGGACGTGCAGCTGTGGCCGCACCTGCACGGGACGGACGCGATGTACCTGGCGCTGCTGCGGCGGACCGCCTGACGCGGTGGTGACGGCGCCTCCTCGGCAGGGGTTTCCGCCCGGCCGGGGAGGCGTTCGGCGTACGGGGCGCGTGGCGGGCGGGCGTGTGGCGTGTGTGCGGGGCGCGGCAGCCGCCCGCTCGTTGACGCCCGAGCTGCCGGAGGACCCGTCGGTCGGACAGGTCGAGGCCTGGGTGGAGTCGGCGCGGCCGGCCGGGGACGCCGGGTACCGGGAGCTGTTGCGCGGGCTGGTGGAGGCCGAGGCGGCGGAGGCGGACTGGGCGGCGCGCGCCGTGGGGTGAGCGGGCTCGGGGGCGCGTGACGGGGGTTATGGGTGGTTCGGGGTCGGGAAGGAGGTGAGGAAGGCGTGGGCCTGGGCGCGGAGGTGGTCGATCGGCGGGTCCTCGCAGATCACCTCCAGGCCGCGTCCGGTCACCCGGCCCAGGTCGTAGTAGGACTGGTAGGCGAGGTAGGGGCGGTGGCCGTCGGTGGGGTCGAGGCCGACGGCGAAGGTCGCGAAGTGGGTCAACTCGCCCTTGGCGGGGGCGGGCTCGGTGCGGGAGAGCCGCCATTCGAACTCGTACGGTTCGGGTTCGGCGGGCAGGTCCAGCAGGGCCTGGGCGAGCCGGCGGACCTCGTCCGGGTTCGCGAAGGAGAACGACTCCGACCAGGCGGGTGCCGAGGCGAGCAGTTCCCAGCCGTCGCCGCTGTGGCCGACGGCCAGGGCCCACTCGCCGTTCCGGTCCTGCCAGCGGCAGCTGATGATCGGGTCCACGGTGGTCAACCTCCGTGTGGCGCTGGGACGTTCGTGCCTCACTATCGTGGCACACCGGGTGCCCCGGGGGCCTGGTCGATGAGCCGTCCTCGGGCTCGTTGCCAGGCTTCCTGGAGCGTGCGGTAGCCGAGGACGGTGATGCCGTGCTGGGCGAGGAGGAGGGGGGCCTCGGGGGAGACGAGGAACGCGTGGTCGGTGCGCCGGACGCGCCAGCCGTCCTGCGGGTCACGAGGGTTCGGGCCGGCCAGGCTCGGGTGCAGGGCCCACTCGGTGAGGCCTGGCGGAAGGGCGGCGAGCAGCCGGGCGTAGTGGGCGGGTTTGTCGTCCACCGGGACGGTGAAACTGTCGAGGAAGCCGTGGTCCACCACCGGCAGCCCGCGCTCGCGCATCCGGGCCAGGGCGGGCGGCAGCCAGACCCGGACCGCCAGGCCGTACTCGGCGCCGAGGGCGAGGGTGAGATCGAGGATGTCCTCGCGGCCGCCGTCGGCCAGACAGTGGAAGTCGAGGTGGGTCGGGGTGAGGCCGGCTGCCGCCACCGTGTCGATCTGGGCGCGGAACTCGCGTTCCACGTCGTCGAGTCGGGCCCGGGCGAGCAGCCGGGCGCGTCCGGACGGGGTGGGGGCGAACAGCTCGCCGTCGGCGTCCAGGAGGGAGGGCACCCGGTCGCGGGCGGTGAGCGGGCCCCAGCGGCGGTCCGAGGACTCGCAGACCAGCGTGAGGTGGACGCCGAAGGGGACCTCCGGGTGCCGGCGCAGCAGCCGCAGCGCGTGCGGGGCGGCGGCGCACGGGGTCATCAGGCTGCAGGAGGCGGCGATGCCGTTGCGGACGGCGTCGATCACGGCGAGGTTGACGGCCTCGTCCAGGCCGAGGTCGTCGCAGTTGAGCAGCAGGAGGCGGGCGTCGGGCGGGTGGCCGAGGAGGTGGTTGGCGGTTCCGGTCGGGATCGGGATCGGGATCGGGATCGGGATGGGGGGTGGGGTGTCGGCTGCGGGCACGAGGGCAGTGTGCCCCGCGCCCCGGGGCGGATGCGCGGGGATTTCCGGAGCGGCGGCCGGTCAGTCGGCCTCGGGGGCCGGGTGCCAGGGGCGGTCGGGGCGGGTCCGGACCGGGGCGGAGGTGAGGCGCAGGGCGTACACCTCGCGGTCGGTGGCCTCGTACGGGACCGGGCCGAGGTACTCGTGGCCGGTCAGGTGGCACCAGGCGGGCAGGTCCAGCGGGGCGGCCGGGTCGGTGGAGTGGATGTGGACCACCGCGCCGGCCGGAAGGTGTGCGATCCGGGCGCGCAGCCGGAGCAGGAGCTGGACGCAGAGCAGCCCGGTGCCGTCGATGGTGAGGTCGGGGACGGCGGAGAACGCCCCGGCGGCGTACTCGGCGGGGGCGGACGGCCGCTCGTCGTACATCCCGGGGTTGGCGGTGTAGGTCCGCTGCCAGTGCGCGCGTTGGGTCTCGGCGAGGGCGCCTGCTCGGCCGGGCCCGGTGCCGGGGGTGTCGGTCACGGTGTCGCCCTTCGCGGGGTGGGTGGTGCGGGGGTGGTGCGCGTTCCTGGGGTGGTGCGTGCTGCGGATGGGGCGGGTTCAGCCTAGTACTCCAGCCGCACTTCGTGATCACGTAGCGAGTCGTCGCAGGTAGTGGCTGTGGCGGGCTCTGCCTTGGTGCACTCGTCGCCACATCGACCAGTGCAGGACCCGAGCGCGCGATCGGGGACGGTCGAGGACGAGTGCGTCGATGAGGCGGCGGATCTCATTGGCGGTCAAGGCGGTCGGTGCCGCCGAGGAGGCGTCGGGGGCGGGGGCGGGCGGGGGCGGCCCCCCCCCCGCGGGCCCTGCCCGTCAGGGCCGGGTCACCTTGATTCGTCGATCTGGCGGCTGATGCGGCGCGAGGGGCTGAACGCGTAGAGGTCGAGGACGCCGGGCGGGTCGGCGAGGCCGGGGCCGCCGGCCCGGACCCAGGCGGTGATGTCGGCGGCGGCGTCGGGGTCGTTGACCAGGCCGAGCCAGACGGGGCGTCCGCCGGCCTTGCGGCCCTCGGCGGAGGGCTGGACGACGATGACGTTGGCCTGCTCGCAGGCGTCCAGGCAGTCGGTGGGCCGTACGTTCGCGACTCCGGCGAGGGAGGCGCCCAGGCCGGTGAGCTGGGCGCGGTGGTCCAGGCCCGGGACCTTCGGGGTGCCGCAGCAGCAGCCCCGGCAGACGGTGACGGTGCAGCGGGCCGCCGTCCCCTGGGCGGGGGCGGCAGTCTGCTTGCGGGCGCGCTTGCTCATCGGCGGCCCTCGGTGCGGGCCCGGGTCCAGGCGGCTTCGCGCAGCAGGCGCAGGCCGTTGAGGCCGACGATGACGGTGGAGCCCTCGTGGCCGAGGACGCCGAGCGGCAGCGGGAGGGTGGCGACCAGGTCCCAGACCACCAGCACGGAGATGAACACCGAGGCGATCACCAGGTTCTGCACCACGAAGGAGCGGGCCCGGCGGGAGAGGGCGACGACGGCGGGGACGGTGGCGAGTTCGTCGCGCACGATCACGGCGTCGGCGGTCTCCAGGGCGAGGTCGGAGCCCGCGCGGCCCATCGCGATGCCGGTGTGGGCGGCGGCGAGCGCCGGGGCGTCGTTGACGCCGTCGCCGATCACCAGGACCTTGCGGCCCGCCTGCTCCTGGTCCCTGACGGCGGTGACCTTGTCCTGGGGCAGCAGGCCGGCGCGGACGTCGGTGATGCCGACCTCGGCGGCCAGGCGGGCGGCGGCGCGCGGGTTGTCGCCGGTGACCAGCATCGGCGCGGTGCCCGTCAGGGCGGTGAGCGCGGTGACGGTGGCGGCGGCGTCCGGGCGCAGGCGGTCGGCGATGCCGAGCAGGCCGACCGGGACGCCGTCCACCTCGACCAGGACGGCGGTGCGCCCGCCGTCCTCCAGCTCGGCGGCGACGCTGGCCGCGCGCGAGGAGACCGCGTCGGTCAGCAGCCGGGCCGGGGCGCCGACCGCGACGGCGCGGCCCCCGACGGTGGCGGTGACCCCGATGCCGGGGGCGGAGGCGAAGTCCTCGGCCGTGGCCAGGGTCAGGCCCCGGGTGCGGGCGGCGTCGACGACGGCGCGGGCGAGGGGGTGCTCGCTGGGGTGCTCGGCGGCGGCCGCCAGCGCCAGCAGTCCGTCCTCGGTGAAGCCGGCGCCGGCCAGGGGGCGGACGTCGGTGACGCGGGGAGTGCCCTCGGTGAGGGTGCCGGTCTTGTCGAGGGCGACGGCGTCGACCTGGCCGAGGCGCTCCATGACGACGGCCGACTTGACCAGCACGCCGTGCCGGCCGGCGTTGGCGATCGCGGACAGCAGCGGCGGCATGGTGGCCAGGACCACGGCGCACGGCGAGGCGACGATCATGAAGGTCATGGCCCGCAGCAGCGAGCCGGTGAACGCCGCGCCGAGGGCCAGTGGCACCGCGAACACCGCGAGGGTGGCGACGACCATGCCGATCGAGTACCGCTGCTCGACCTTCTCGATGAACAGCTGGGTCGGCGCCTTGGTCTCGGAGGCCTCCTCGACCATCTTCACGATCCGGGCGATCACCGAGTCGGAGGCGTCCCGCTCGACCTTCACCCGCAGCGCGCCGGTGCCGTTCAGCGTGCCGGCGAACACCTCGTCGCCCGTCCCCTTGGCCACCGGCAGCGGTTCGCCGGTGATGGTGGCCTGGTCGACCTCGCTTGCGCCGTCCAGGACGCGCCCGTCGGCGCCGATCCGCTCGCCCGGACGCACCAGGACGGTGTCGCCGACGGCGAGCCGCTCGGTCGGGACGCTCTCCTCGGTGCCGTCGTCCAGCAGCCGGGTCGCCGTCGCCGGTGCGAGGTCGAGCAGTCCGCGCACCGAGTCGGCGGTACGGGCGGTGGCGATGGCCTCCAGGGCGCCGGAGGTGGCGAAGATGACGATCAGCAGCGCGCCGTCCATCACCTGGCCGACCGCCGCCGCGCCGAGCGCGGCGACGATCATCAGCAGGTCGACGTCGAGGGTCTTCTCGCGCAGCGCCTGGAGGCCGGCCCAGGCGGGCTCCCAGCCGCCGGTGGCGTAGGCGAGCGCGTACAGCGGACCCCATGTCCACGCGGGGGCGCCGGTCAGCTGCAACGGCAGCGCGATCAGGAACAGCACCAGCGCGGCAGCGGCCCAGCGGGCCTCGGGCAGCGCGAAGATCCGCGTGCGCCGCCGTGGGGCGACACCGGTGGATCCGGCGGCCACCTCGGGGGCGGGGCGCTCGATCAGGGTGGAGGACATGGCAGACAGGACCCTTCGGGCAGGCCATGGGCAGGAGTGACGACCCGATCCACGATACAGGAATACATGAACACCCATTCAAGTGTTGTCTGTAGTATTGGCGCATGGGTCATGGAGCCGCTCCCGCGAAGAACGCCGTCCCGCGCACGCGCCTGGACGCGGACAACGCCGCCCGGGTGGCGACCACGCTGCAGGCCCTGGCCACCCCGTCCCGCCTGCTGATCCTCGCCCGCCTGCGCGAAGGGCCCTGCGCGGCCACCGACCTCGCCCACGCCGTCGGCATGGAACAGTCCGCCTGCTCCCACCAGCTGCGGCTGCTGCGCAACCTCGGCCTGGTCACCGGCACCCGGCAGGGCCGCTCGGTGGTCTACGCGCTGTACGACAACCACGTGGCCGAACTCCTCGACCAGGCCGTCTACCACACCGAGCACCTGCGCCTCGGGCTCAGCGACGCCGTCGGCGCCGAGGACGCGGACCTCGCCGACCTCGCGGGCGACGCGGCGGCCCGGTCGGTCGGCGGTTCCTGAGGGGGTGCCTCAGGCGGTCCCGGTCCCGCGGCCGGCGTCGGTGCCGTAGCTGTAGTCGGAGACCAGCGCGCCCTCGGTGTCGATGAGGTGCGCGGTGTCGCCCTTGTCGTTCCAGACGGCACGTCCGCTGCCGAAGGAGTAGCCGCCCGACTCGGCGTGGACTTCGTTGGTGTAGACCCGGATCCGCTGGCCGGCCCTGAGCGTGGTGCCGGGCGGGAAGGTGAAGTTCTGGCCGGGGTCGTCGGCGTGGAGGAGCCAGCCGGAGATGTCCGCGTGCGCCGTGCCCCGGTTGACGATCTCGACGTACTCGTCGGCCTGGGTGTACTTGACCGAGCCTTTGTGGCGCACGGTGGTGATGACCACGTCCGGGACGCCGACCCGGGAGAGCACGGCGACGATGTCGGCGCTGTTGGAGCCGTTCTCGGGGCTGAAGAACTTGTTGACGATCTCTCCGTTCCGCTTGAAGCCGGTGATCACGGCGGCGTACTCCTCGCCGTCGATGGTCACGCTCTCCGGGGACACCCGCGTGGGCAGGTCGACCTCGTCGTCGGGCGTGGGGCCGTCGTTGGGCGTCTCGAAGTGGTGGAACCTGAAGCTGAAGTCGCGGTCCTCGGCGTCCTCCTGGAAGCGGATGCGGACCACGAGATCGACGTCGAACCGGTTGACGCCGCCGCCCATGATGGGGAAGTTCTGGTGGGTGAAGGTGCCCAGCGTGGTCTCCGGGCCGCCGGCCTCCACGTCGACCGTGCCGCCGGTGAACGAGTAGCCGCTCTTGCCGCCCCCGACGGGGACGCCCCAGGTGATGTGCCCGGTGTGGAGCCCCGAGACGTTGGGCGGGGTCGGGGTGACGGTGGTCCAGGTTCCCGACGTGGTGACTTCGGACATGCTCGGACGACTCCTCGATTCGGTGGGCATGCCGCACGCGACGACGGTTGCGTGCGGCTCGCCGGCGGCCGACGCCGCGACCGGGCCCGGTCGGACCCGGGAGGGCCTTCGCCGGCTGACACTCCACTCTTCCAACTGCGCGGGCGAATCCCGCGCAAGGAGGCCTTTCCTCACTCGTCCGAGTGATGGGCGGCTTCGTGGCAGGGCCGGCGCGGCACCCCGCCGCGCCATCCGGAACCGAACGGTGGGGTACGGCTTTGCCCGGGACCCCTTGACAGGTCTAGACCATTCCGCTTGAGTTCTGGGTCAGCCCCGCAATCGGCCCGCACCCCGGTCGGCCCGTCCCCCCACGACGTGCCCCCGCCCCGCGGGGCCCGGCTCCCCTGCCCCGACGTCCCTACCTCCACGACCGTGCGGCCCCACACCGCACAAGGGGTGATCAAGTGTCCATGAAACGCCTGCTCGCACTGCTCTCCACCGTCGCCACGGCGCTCGCGGTGGTCCTGCTGCTGCCCGCGGCCAACGCCAGTGCCGCCGTCTGCGCCACGGCCTGGAGCTCCTCGGCCGTCTACACCGGCGGCGCCGCCGTCTCCTACAACGGCCACAACTGGCTCGCCAAGTGGTGGACCCAGAACGAGCCGCCCAGCACCGGCGGTTCCGGCGTCTGGTCCGACCAGGGCGGCTGCGGAACCGGCCCGACGACGACCCCGACCCCGACCGTCACACCGACCGTCACGCCGACCTCCACCGCCACGCCGAACCCGGGCGGATTCCCCGTCAGCCAGGCCCAGTTCGACCAGATGTTCCCGAACCGGAACCCCTTCTACACCTACCAGGGCCTGATCGACGCGCTCTCCGCCTACCCCGCCTTCGCGGCCACCGGCAGCGACACCGTCCGCAAGCAGGAGGCCGCGGCCTTCCTGGCCAACGTGAACCACGAAACCGGCGCGCTGGTCTACGTCGTCGAGCAGAACACCGCCAACTACCCCCACTACTGCGACAGTTCGCAGCCGTACGGCTGCCCGGCCGGGCAGTCCGCGTACTACGGGCGCGGCCCGATCCAGCTGAGCTGGAACTTCAACTACAAGGCGGCCGGCGACGCCCTCGGCATCGACCTGCTGCGCAACCCCAACCTGGTGCAGACCGACCCGGCCGTCGCCTGGAAGACCGCGCTCTGGTACTGGAACACCCAGAACGGGCCGGGCACCATGACCCCGCACAACGCGATCGTCAACGGCTACGGCTTCGGCGAGACCATCCGCAGCATCAACGGCTCGCTGGAGTGCAACGGCGGCAACCCCGCGCAGGTGCAGAGCCGGATCAACGCCTACCAGCGCTTCACCCAGCTGCTCGGCACCGTGCCGGGCAACAACCTGAGCTGCTGAGCTGAGCTGTTGGGCCGGGCTGGGTTGCTGACCTGAGCCGCTGAGCGCCCGACAGGACAGCTGGTCCACATCGCGGGCCGCCGTGCCGATCCTGGCGCGGCGGCCCGTTCGCATGAGGTAAGGCTTGCCTTGCTTTTTGGTCATGGCTGCCCCTACGCTCAAGTCCTCAGACAACCTGACAACCTGAGGACTTAGGGGCTGATCATGACTGACCTCCATGACCTGACGCTGGCCGAACAGGCCGCGGCGGTCCGCGCGCGCACCGTCTCACCGACCGAACTGGTCGACCACCACCTGCGCCGGATCGGAGAGCTGGACGGCGTGCTGGGCGCCTACCGGACGGTCGACGCGCCCGGCGCCCACCGGGCCGCCCGCGCGGCCGAGGCCCGGCTGGCCGCTGCCGGAACGGGGGCCGCCGGTGGAACGGGGCAGGGCGACGGGGCGGGGGAGGGCGATGGACTGCCGCCCCTGCTCGGCGTGCCCCTGTCCGTGAAGGACACCTGGCCGGTCGCCGGGCTGCCGTTCACCGCCGGCTCCGCCGCCTTCGACGACCGCGTCGCCCCCGCGGACGCCGCCGTGGTCGGCGCCCTCCGGGCGGCCGGCGGCGTACTGCTCGGCACCACCACGGCCGCCGAGTTCGGCTGCTCCGCGTACACCGAGACCACCCACGCCACCGCGCGCAGCCCCTACGACCCCACCCGCGGCGCCGGCGGCTCCAGCGGCGGGGCGGCCGCCTCGGTCGCGGCGGGGCTGGCGGCCGGTGCCCTGGGCAGCGACGGCGGCGGCTCGGTCCGGATACCGGCCGCCGCGTGCGGAGTCGTCGGCCTCAAGCCCAGCCGGGGACGGGTGACCCCCGCCCCCGGGACGGACGCCCTCGGGCTGGCCACCGCCGGCCCGCTGGCCAGGACGGTGCTGGACGCGGCCCTGCTGCTGGACGCCATGGCGGGCAGCACCCCGGGCGACGGCAGCACCCTGCCCGCCGTCCCCGCCGGGCACTTCCGGTCCTGCGCCGAACGCGAGCCCGGCCCCCTGCGGATCGGGATCCTGCCCCCGGCGGACGGCTGGCACCCCGAGGCCGCGCTCGCCTGCCGCCGCACCGCCGACCTGCTCGCCGACCTCGGCCACCGGGTCGAGGAGGCCCCGCCGTTCGACCCGGCCGAGTACCTGCCGGACTTCACCGTGCTGTGGAGCGTGCTGGCCGCCGCCGTGCCCGTCCCGCCGGAGCGGGAGGAACGGCTGCTGCCGCTGACCCACTGGCTGCGGGCCCGGGGCGAGGAGCACGGCGCGGTCCGGCTGTACGCGGCGACGGCCTCGCTGGCTGCCACCGCCCGGACGATCTGCCGCCGCTACGAGCGGTTCGACGCGGTGCTGAGCCCGACGACGGACCAGCCGCCGCTGCCGGTCGGCTCGCTGGCCGATCCGGACGACCCGGAGCGCACCTACGCCCGGATGCTCGCCGTCACCCCGCGCACCCCGGTGGCGAACCTCACCGGCCGGCCCTCGATCAGCCTGCCGCTGCACTGGACGCCGGACGGTCTGCCGATCGGTGTGATGCTGACCGCCCGGCTCCACCAGGAGGGCCTGCTGCTCGCCCTCGGAGCCCAGCTGGAACGGGCCCGGCCCTGGGGCCACCACGCCGCCCGGCAGGCGGCCGTCCTGGAGCGGGCCCGGCAGACGGCGGCGCCGGAACAGGCCCGGCAGACGGCGGCGCCGGAACAGATCCGGCAGACGGCGGCCCGGCCCGAGCGGAGCGCCCGGTGAAGCGCGGCAGGCTGGCGTTCCTGACCGGCACCCACATCGTCAACGACCTCTACCAGGGCGCCGTCCCGGCGCTGCTGCCCTTCCTGATGTCCCAGCGGCACTACAGCTACACCGCCGTCTCCGGCATCGCCCTGGCCGCGAGCGGCCTGTCCAGCGTCATCCAGCCGCTGTTCGGCCTGCTCGTCGACCGCCGCCCCCGCGGCTGGCTCATCCCGGCCGGCTTCCTCACCGCCGCCGCCGGCATCACCGGCGCGGCCATGGCCGACAGCTACCCGCTCACCTGGCTCTGCGCCGCCCTGGCCGGCATCGGCATCGCCGCCTACCACCCGCCCGCCACCCACCAGGCCCGGATCGCCGGCGGGCAGTCCCAGCGGGCGATGAGCCTGTTCTCCGTCGGCGGCACCCTCGGCGCCTCGCTGGCCCCGGCCCTGGTCACCCTCGTGGTCGGCTCGTACGGCCTCGGCGGCGGCTGGCTGCTGGCCGTCCCCGCGCTGGTGACGGCCGCGCTCTGGGCGGCGCAGGCCCGTCGGCAGCGGGGCCGTGCGACGTCGACCCCGACACCCGCCCGGGCCGCCGCGGCGAGCTCCCACCGCGACGACTGGCGGGCGTTCGGACGGCTCGCGGCGACCACGGTCGCCTGGTCGATCCCCTACGTGACCGTCACGTCGATGCTCGCCCTCCACATCCAGCGCGACCTCCACGGTTCGACCGGGCTCGGCGCCGCCGCGCTCACCCTGCTCACCCTGGCCGGGGCGGCCGGCACCCTGCTCGGCGGCTGGCTGGGCGACCGGCACGGACGGCTGGCCCCGATCCGCACCGGCTACCTGCTGGCCGTCCCCGCCCTCGCCGCCGTGGCCTTCGCCCCCTCCGCGGCCGTCGCCGTGGCCGGAGCGGTGGCCTTCGGGCTGGCCATGTTCCTGCCCTTCGCCCCGCAGGTGACCCTCGCCCAGGACTACCTGCCCACCCGGCCGGGCACTGCCAGCGGCCTGACCCTCGGACTCGCCATGTCCGTGGGCGGTCTGGCCGCCCCGGCGCTCGGCCGCCTGGCCGACGCCCACGGCCTGCGGACCGCCCTCGCCGTGGTCCTCGGCGTGCTGGTGGTGGCGCTCGGCTGCGCGCTGTGCCTGCGCGACCGGGTCCTGACGGAGGCCGAACCGGGGGACGGGCCGGAGGAGGGACCGGCCGGGCCGGCTGCCGAGCCGGTGACCGGGGGCGCGGTATCCGGGTGACGACGGGGCTGGCGGTGCGGCCGGGGCGGGACGGGGCTGACGGTGAGCCCGCCCCGTCCCGCCCCGCCCCGTGCCCTGGCGGTTCCGGTCAGGGGCTCACCGTCACGGTTTCACCGTCAGGGGCTCACCGTCACGGTGATGGTCTCGGGGCTGCCGCTGGTGTCCTGGTACACCGAGTCGCCGCTGTAGACGGCGGTGACGGTGTGGGCGCCGGTGGTGCCGAAGGAGGTGACCAGCCCGGCGGCGGCGCACCTGCCGAGGGAGAGGAACAGCCGCCCCGTGCCCAGGGTGGTGTGGGTGGTGGCGTCCGTGAACGTGACGGTGCCGGTGGGCGTGGCCGTGGAGCCGGGGCCGGGGCAGACGAGGTCGCCGAGCACGACCGGCCGGCCGGTCCGGGGGCTCTGCGGCATCGCGGTCAGCAAGGTGGTGACCGGCTTGCCCACGGTGTACGTGACGATCACCTGGCCGTTGTGGTTCGCCGTCCCGACCGTGGACAGGGCGTAGGACGTTCCGGTGCCGGACGGGGCGGCGAAGCTGCTGCCCCCGCCCCCGCCGCCCCCGCTCGCGTCGGTGCCGGTGTTGTTGACGGCGCCGCTGCCGCCGCCCCCGCCGGCGAAGTACCCGCCGCCGCCTCCCCCGCCGGCTCCGGTGGCCGTGGCGGCACAGCCGCCGTCGATGCTGCCGCCGGTACCGCCGGTGCCGACCGCCGCGCCGGAGAACCCGGCTCCCGGGCCACCCGCCGTGGCGCTGCAGAACGAAACGGTGCCGTGGGCCCCGCCGGTGCCTCCGGTGCTCGTGCTGGTACTGCCGCCGCCCCCGCCCTGCCCGGGCGAGGCCCCGGGGCCGGTGGCGGTTCCCGTGGTGCCGCCGGTGGCGTCCGGCGTCCCGCCGTCGCCTCCGGCCCCACCCGCGAAGCTGCCGCCGGTGCCGCCGGCCGCGCCGCCGCCTCCGGCGACCACCAGGAAGGAGCCCGCGCTGACGCTGGAGGCGCCGCCGCCGCCCGGGCCCTCCGCCTGGAAGCCGGTGACCGAGATGCCCCCGCCCGGGGCGCCGCCGTTGAACCCGCCGGCCCCTCCCGTGCCGGTGCCGTTGCAGCCCTTGCCTCCGGTGCCGCCGACGTTGATGGTGAGCGTCGTCGGGGAGGCGGTCTTCGGGAGGGTGGTGACGACCCGTGCCCCCGTCCCGCCCGTGCCCGTGACGGAGCACGGGGTGCCGGTGTCGTCCGCGCCGCCGGCGCCGTCGGCGGTGATCGTGACCACCGCGTTCGCGGGGACGGCGAGGCTCTGCGGGGCCCCGGTGAAGGTGTAGGTGAACGTCGGGTCGCCCCCTTGGGCCGATGCCGGGGTGAACGCCGGCCCGGCTCCCGTCAGCCCGGCCCCGGCCGTCCCGGCTCCCGCTGACACGGCGGCCGCAGGGGTCAGCCCGGTGCCGGACAGTGCCATGAACAGTCCCGCCACCACCCCTGCCCGCCGCCACTGCTCGCGCCGGTCGGCGCCGGTGCGGGTTTGACTCCGTCCGGCCTCCGCGCCGGGGAGGGACTGTTCCGGGGCGTGCTGTCTGGTCACTGCTGTCTCCTGACGCTCTGGCGTGGGGTGGGGCTCCGGGTGATGACGGACCACGCGTCCTGCCGACGGGTCGTCACAGCGGCCGGACGCTCCCCGGATCTGCCACCGCCGGCACCCGTCAGCCCGGAACGCCCGAGGCCGGTGACGCTCGCCGGGGTGCTCCAGTGAGGTGCCCGGCTGTCCGGGCCGCGAGCACAGCGTGACGGCTGGACGGCCCGGGTGCCCCCGATTGCTCCGATAGGCGGCATGTCACACCGGTACGCGGGTCGGCTGATGAAACACGACAGGAGGTGTCGGGTTTCGGCGGGAGAGTGGGGGACCGTCGGCCGGTGCCGCCTCGGCGCCGACCGGGAACGACGTACGGACACAAAGGACCCCCATGCGCGAGACCCCCGACGAGCTCCACCGCCTCCAGGCGCTCCTGGACACCTCCCTCTCCCGCTCCACCGCGCACCTGCGGTCGATCGTCAACGACGAACGCACGCTCACCGCCGAACAGCTCACCCGCGTCCTCACCGGCATGTGCACCCTCGCGCTCTCCACCGTCACCGCGAAGGGCGAGCCCCGGATCAGCGGCGCCGACGGGCACTTCCTCCACGGCATGTGGCACTTCGGCACCGCCCGCACCGCCGCCAAGGCCCGTCACCTCGCCGCCCGCCCCGCCGCCAGCGCCGCACACATGCGCGGGGAGGAGCTGGGCGTCTTCACCCACGGCACCGTCGAGGTCCTCAACCCCCAGGACGGCGAGCCCGCCGCCGACTGGCCGGAACTGCTCGCCTACTTCCAGGACTTCTACGGCCGGGACACCTTCGACTGGGACAACGACGTCGTCTACTACCGGCTGCGCCCGCACTGGATGACCGTCTTCGCCGCCGACCCCGCCGCACTCGGCCTGGGGTGACGGCGGGTCCGGCGCGTCCCATGCCGAGGTAGGGCAGCGCCGCCCGGCGGCGGTCAGCGGTGCGCGGTCGGCCGGGGTGAGCCGGGCTCCTCCCCGGCCGGGTCGGTGTCGGCCTCGGCCCCGGGTGTCCCGGGTATCCCCGCCCGCGGGCGACGCCCCGGGCGGCGGCCCCGGGCGGGCCGCCCGAGGACGACTCCGGCCAGGACGAGCGCCAGCCCGCACAGCTGCTGGGCCGTCAGCACCTCGCCGGCCACGGCCGTGCCGAGCAGCACGCCCGTGACGGGGTTGAGCAGTCCGATCAGGCCGACGGTCCCGGCGGGCAGGTGCCGCAGCCCGGCGAACCAGGCGGCGAAGGCCAGCGCGGTGGCGACGAGGGTGACGTAGCCGAACGCGAGGAGCGCCGACGGGGAGAGTGCGGGCGGAGGGCCCTCGACGGCCGCGGCGACGGGGAGCAGGAACAGTCCTCCGGCGGTGAGCTGCCAGGCGGTCGAGGCGAGCACGTCGGTACCGGTGTTCCACCGCTTGGCCAGGATGTGGCCGAAGGACGACACCAGCATGGCTGCGGCCGAGACGAGGACCCCCGGCACGCTCACCCCGCCCGCCCCCGTGAGCAGCATCAGGCAGACGCCGCCGAGCCCGATCGCGGCGCCGGCCAGGTGGGCGGTGCCGGGCCGCTCGGAGACGAGGCTCCAGGCGATGAGCATCATCGCCAGCGGGGACACCGCCATGACGGTCGAGGCGATGCTCGCGGGCAGGAGTTGGGAGGCGGCGTAGACGAGCACGAAGAACACGCTCACGTTGAGCAGCCCGAGCATCGCGGACCGCCACCACCAGGCACCGCGCGGCCGCCGCCGGCATAGGCCCAGCAGGACGAGTCCGGCGGGCAGCGCGCGCAGGGCCGCCCCGTAGAGGGGACTGCCGGGTGGCAGGAACTCGCGGGTGACGTAGTAGTTGGCGCCCCAGGCGACCGGCGCGACGGCGGTCAGCGCCACCCAGCGCAGATTGGCTTCCATGGAAGGCAATATAGCTTCCCAGGAAGCTACTATGGTGCGCATGCACGAACCGCAACCGCCGGACCGCGTGGCCCGCATCCAGGCCGACTGGCGCCGCGAACGCCCCGACCTCGACGTCTCCCCGCAGGGCGTGATCGGCCGGCTGCACCGCCTGGCCGACCACCTCACCGACGAGCTGCGCCTCGTCTACGGGCACTACGGCCTCAGCGAGGGGGAGTTCGACGTCCTGTGCGCCCTGCGCCGCGCCGGCGAGCCCTACGAGCGCGCACCCGGCGAACTCGCCGCACACACCATGGTCACCACCGGCGCGATGACCAAGCGCGTCGACAGCCTGGAACGGGCCGGACTCGTCACCCGCCGCCGCTCCGACGACGACCAGCGCGGCCGCATCGTCGCCCTCACCCAGCCCGGCCGCGAACTGATCGACCGGGCGTTCACCGACCACATGCGCAACGAACGCCGCCTGCTGAGCCTGCTGACGCCCACCGAGAGCACCGCGCTCGAAGGGCTGCTCACCACCTGGCTCTCACACGTGGAGAACGCGGCCCCGTCCGGCAGCAGCTGACCCGGTCGGGAGCCCCGGCCTCCGGCGACAGGGCGATGACAGTGAGGCGCCCGCCGGGGGCACGGGTGGGTTCCGTGGCCCGGCGGGCGCCGGTGACGTGGGTTGTCGGGTCAGGTTGTCCGGTCGGATCGGTCAGCGGTTGCGGCGGCGCCTGCTGAGGCCGATGGCGAGGGCCCCGATGACCAGCAGCACGCCCGCGACGGCGGTCGCGGTGAGGACGGCGGCGCCGGTGTGGGCGAGCGGTCCGGACGGCTTGGGCGCTGCCGGGGTGGCGGGGCCGCCGGGGTTGCCGGGCGTGGCCGGGTCGTCGTGCTCGACCTTCACCGTGGCGGTGGCCTCGGGAGAGGCGATCGCGCTGTTGCCCGCCTTGCCGGTGGCGGTGGCGGAGTTGACGACCTTTCCGTGGGTGGCGTCCTCGGCGGTGATGGTGTGCGGCTTGGCACCGCACTCCATCACCTCGCCCGGGGCGAGACTCGTCCTCGGGCAGGTCACGTCACCGGCGGTGGGGTCGTCGACCTTGATGTCGGTGACGGTGAGGGTGCCCTGGTTGGCGACGGTGAGCTTCCAGTCGATGCGGTCCCCGGCGTCGGTCTTCCCGTTCCCGTTGACGTCGGTGACCTCGGCGGACTTGGTGAGGCCGAGCGCGCCCTGTCCGTCGGAGGGAACGGTGACCTCGGACGGCGGGGACACCGGGGGTTCGCCGCGCGGCGGGGTGCCGGTGGCGGTGGCCGTGTTCCTGATCGTGCCGGCGTCGACGTCGGCCTGGGTGACCTTGTAGCCGGCGGTGCAGGTGACGGTGGCGCCGGGCGCGAGCGAGGACGCGTCCTTCGGACAGGCGAGGGGGGACAGCTTGCCGTGCCCGGTGAACTCGCCCTCGGTGACCTTGACGTCCTTGATGGTGACGTTGCCGGTGTTGGTGACGGCGAAGTCGTAGGTGACGGTCTCACCGACGACGAGCTTGCCGGGCTTCTCGGTCTGCGCGGACTTGACCACGGTCAGCGCGGGCTTCGGTGCCTGCGGCAGTTCCACCTCGGACGGCGGGGACACGGGGGGTTCGCCGCGCGGCGGGGTCCCCGTGCCGGTGGCGGTGTTCTTGACGGTGCCGGCGTCGACGTCGGCCTGGGTCACCACATAGGTGGCGGCGCAGGTGACGGTGGCGCCGGGTGCGAGAGCGGTGGCCTCCTTCGGGCAGGTGACGGGGGAGAGCTTGCCGTGGCCGGTGAACTCACCCTCGTTGATCTTGACGTCCTTTAGCGTGACGTTGCCGGTGTTGCGCACCGCGAAGCTGTAGGTGACGGTCTCGCCGGCGACCAGCTTGTCGTCCTGGCCGCCGGTGGTGGCCGACTTGACCACGGACAGGCCGGGTTCGTCGGTCGTGGTCACCGTCGTCTCGGACGGCGGGGACACCGGCGGCACACCCTTGGGCGGGGTGCCGGTGGCGGTCGCGCTGTTCTTGACCGAGCCCGCGTCCACGTCCGCCTGGGTGACGGTGTACGTGGCGGTGCAGAGCACCGTCGCGTTCGGGGCCAGGGAGGCGGCCGCGTCCTTGGGGCAGACGACCGGCGACAGCTTGCCGTGCCCGGTGAACGGGCCCTCGGTGACCTTGACGTCCTTCAGCGTCACGTTGCCGGTGTTGGTGACGGCGAACTTGTAGGTGATCTCCTCACCGGCGACGAGCCTGCCCGTGGAGGAGGTCTTCACGACGGCCAGGGCCGGCTTCTCCGGTGCCGGGACGACCGTCTCGGAGGGCGGGGACACCGGCGGTTCGCCGCGCGGCGGGGTGCCGGTGGCGGTGGCGCTGTTCCTGATGGAGCCGGCGTCGACGTCCGCCTGGGTGACGGTGTACGCGGCGGTGCAGGTCATCGACGCGCCCGGGGCCAGCGAGGAGGCCTGGTCGGCGGGGCAGTCGACGGGGTCGAGCTTGCCGTGGCCGGTGAACTCGCCTTCGGTGACCTTGACGTTCTTGAGGGTGACGTTGCCGGTGTTGGTGACGGCGAAGTCGTACGTGACCCGCTCGCCGACGACGAGCTCGTCCGGCTTGCCGCTGTGGCCGGTCTTGACCACGGACAGGCCGGGTTCGTCGGTCGTGGTCACCGTCGTCTCGGAGGGCGGGGAGACCGGCGGTTCGCCGCGCGGCGGGGTGCCGGTGGCGGTGGCGGTGTTCCTGACGGTGCCCGCGTCGATGTCGGTCTGGGTGACGGTGTAGGTGGCGGTGCAGGTCATGGTGGCGCCGGGGGCCAGCGAAGAGGCCTCGGCCGTCGGGCAGGTGACGGGCGACAGCCTGCCGCTGCCCGTGAACTCGCCCTCGTTGACCTTGACATCGTTGAGGGTGAGGTTGCCGGTGTTCTTCACCTCGAACCTGTACGTGATCTCCTCACCGGCCACCAGCGTGCCCGTCGAGCTGGTCTTGACCACGGACAGGCCGGGCTCGTCCTTGGTGCTCACCGTCGTCTCGGAGGGCGGGGAGACCGGCGGTTCGCCGTGCGGCGGGGTGCCGGTGGCGGTCGCGCTGTTCCTGACCGAGCCCGCGTCCACGTCCGCCTGGGTCACCGTGTACGTGGCGGTGCAGGTGACGGCGGAACCCGGGGCGAGCGAGGCGGCCTCCGCCGGGCAGGTCAGCGGGTCGAGCTTGCCGTGGCCGGTGAACTCGCCCTCGGTGACCTTGACGTCCTTCAGCGTCACGTTGCCGGTGTTGGTGACGGCGAAGCCGTACGTGATCTTCTCGCCGGTCACGAGCTTGTCGGTGGAGGAGGTCTTGACGACCGTCAGCTTCGGGTCGCTCGGCGACGGGACGATGACCTCGGACGGCGGGGACACCGGCGGTTCGCCCTTCGGCGGGGTGCCGGTGGCGGTCGCGCTGTTCTTCACCGAGCCCGCGTCCACGTCCGCCTGCGTCACCGGGTAGGTGGCGGTGCAGGTCATGGATGCGCCCGGGGCCAGCGAGGCGGCCTCGGCCGTGGGGCAGGTGACCGGCGACAATTGGCCGTGGCCGGTGAACTCGCCCTCGGTGACCTTGACGTCCTTCAGCGTCACGTTGCCGGTGTTCTTCACCTCGAACGTGTAGGCGACGTTCTCGCCGACGACCAGCTTGTCCGGCCGGCTGCTGCTCGCGGTCTTGACCACCGACAGGCCGGGCTCGTTCGGCGCGGTCACGGTGGTCTCGCTCGGCGGGGAGACCGGCGGCTCACCGCTCGGCGGGGTGCCGGTGGCGGTGGCGCTGTTCTTCACCGAGCCGGCGTCCACGTCTGCCTGCGTCACCGTGTACGTGGCGGTGCAGAGGACGGAAGCGCCCGGGGCCAGGGAAGCGGCGCCGCTCGGGCAGGCGACGGGGTCGAGCTTGCCGCTGCCCGTGAACGCGCCCTCGGTGATCTTGACGTCCTTCAGCGTGACGTTGCCGGTGTTGGTGACCCGGAAGCCGTACGTGACCTTCTCACCGGCGACGAGCTTGTCGGTGGAGGAGGACTTGACCACGGTCAGCGCGGGGTCGCTCGGCGCCGGGACGGTGACCTCGGACGGCGGTGAGACCGGCGGCGGACCGGTCGGCGGATTGCCGGTGGCGGTGGCCGAGTTCTTGATGGAGCCCGCGTCGACGTCGGCCTGCGTCACCGTGTAGGTGGCCGTACAGGTCATCGACGCACCGGGAGCCAACGAAGCGGCCTCGGCGGCGGGGCAGGTGGCGACCGGCGGGGTGCCGGTACCGGTGAACGCGCCCTCGGTGACCTTGACGTCCTTGAGCGTGACGTTGCCGGTGTTGGTGGCCACGAAGCTGTACGTGACCTGCTCGCCGAGAACGAGTCTGTCCGGCCGGCTGGTGGTGGCGGACTTCTTGACCGACAGGGCCGGCGCCGACCTCTGTGCCGGCACGGTCGCGGTGGCGAAGGCGGGCGGGCTGGTCATGCCGACGTCGTTGGTCCCGGTCGCGGTCGCGGTGTTCGTCACCGACCCGGCGTCCACGTCGGTTTGCGAGACGGTGTGGGTCGCCGTCGACGTGCACGTGACCGAGGCGCCGGGGGCCAGGCCCGGTGCCGGCGGCTTCGGGCAGGTCACGGCACCGAGGGCCGGGTCGTCGACCGCCACTGACACGAGGGGTGTCGACCCGGTGTTGGTGACCGCGAACGAGTAGGCGACGGTGTCACCGACCTTCGCGCCCGTCTGGTCGGCGGCCGGGGTGACCGTCGCGGTCTTCTTCAGCGACACCGAGGGGGCCGGGCACAGGACGCTCGGCCGGACCTGCGCGTCGAAACCCTCCGCGTTCGCACCGGACTTGATCTGCACGGCGATCGTGTTCAGGCCGGTCTGCCAGTTGTTCTTCAGCGTCGTCTGCGCGGCGTTCGCCGTCGTGAAGCCCGCGTAGTAGTAGACGCCGGTCATTTGCCCGGCCGGCGGCGGAGCGGTCAACGTGGTCTGCGGGAGACCCGTCGTCTGCTTGGACTGGGCGACCCCGTTGACGTACACCTCGGCCACGGCGTTGTCGGCGAGGAAGTTCATCGACAGCGCGAAGGCGGACGGACTGACGGACGGGGAGAGGTCGAACTGGTAGCGGTAGTACCAGTCACCGTTGGTCGGACCCTGGTCCGGTGCGGCCTTGGTCTGCTGTGAGATCCACTGCGCGTTCTGGTAGGGGCTGGCAGCCCACACGCTGGGGACCAGGTTGGCCACGTTGGCCGGGGCGAACATGGCACCAGCCGGCGGCGGCGCGACCGAAGCCGTGGCCGCGAAGGGACCGGCGACCTCCCAGTTCGCGTCCTTCGCGCCGTCGGCGAGGACGCCACCGGTTGCCGCGTCGTACCCGGTGTTGAAGATGTTCGGGCTCGTCGTGCACGTGACGGTCGGCACGGCTGCCTGCGCGGGCACCGGGGTCAACGCGGTGACCGCGACGCCGATCGTGGACGCCATCAGTGCCAGTGCGCCCACCACCGCTCCCGACCGGAGCCTCCGCGCCCGGTGTCGTCCCGGGCCGCGCATCATGGCGGTCATTCGGCAACCTCCGGCGTCTGCCGCGATGTGCCGCCGAGCGCGTACGGGGTGGATCGCTTCCACCGTCTCGACCACGTCATTGCGGGAACTCCCCTCCAGGCCGCCACACGCGCGGCTAGGGCAGGACCGCGGTGGCAGCGATGTTCGACAAGAGACGTACTTCTGGTGGCAGAGCAAAGCACTGATTTGTAAAAGGTTGGTACATTTAGTCAAATACCGGCGTTTCGCCCAACTTCTCGAACCGACGTCTCCGGGGTGGCTCCGGGCGGCCTAGGATCACCAGCGGACGAGCCGATGGAATGCGGGCGAACCGAGGGCAGGGGCGCGAACATGCGGGGGAGCCGGACCATCGCGCTGCTGCTGCTCCTCCAGGGCCGGCGGGCGATGACCGCCGCCGAGCTCGCCGCCGAGCTGGAGGTCTCCGAGCGCACCGTTCAGCGGGACGTCGCCGCGCTGGTCGAGGCCGGGGTGCCGGTGTACGCCGAGCGCGGGCGCGGCGGGGGCTACCGGCTCGTCGACGGCTACCGCACCCGCCTCACCGGCCTGGAGCGCGCCGAGGCCGAAGTGCTGCACCTGGCCGGACTCCCGGGCCCGCTGCGCGACATGGGCCTGGCCGGGCACGCCCTCGCCGCCCGGCTGAAGGTCGCCGCCGCGCTGGGCGACGCCCCCGCGACCGCCGGCCGGCGCTTCCACCTCGACGCACCGGCCTGGTTCCGCGAGGCCGGGACCCCGCCGCTGCTCGCCGAGGTGTCGCGCGCCGTGTGGCAGGAGCGCGTCCTGCACGCCCGCTACGCGGCGCGCGCCGGCACCCGGGAGCGGCGGCTGGAGCCGTACGGCCTGGTCCTGAAGGCCGGGCAGTGGTACCTCGCGGCGCGCGGCGCCTCCGGCCGGGTCGGCACGTACCGCGTCGACCGCTTCGAGAGCGCCGAGGCCGCCGACGAACGGTTCGAGCGCGACCCGGAGTTCGACCTCGCCGCCTACTGGGCGGCGGCGGCACGGGAGTTCACCCGCGCCATGCTGCGCGAGCGGGCCGAGGTGCGGCTGAGCCCGACGGCCGTCGGAAACCTCGCCGCCCTGCTGGAACCGGTCGCCGCCGCCGACGCCCTCGCCACCGCCGGCCCCCCGGACACCGACGGCTGGGTCACCGTGACCCTGCCGGTCGAGAACTGGGAGATCGGCTACCTCGAACTCCTGCGCCTCGGCCCGGAAGCCGAGGTCCTCCACCCGCCCGAACTGCGCGCCCGCCTCGCCGAGGCGACCCGCCGCGCCGCCGCGCTCTACGGGTGAGCGTCCCGGCGGCGTCGGCTCACGCCGCCAGCTCGGGCGCGCCGGCCTCCCGCCGCAGCGGCGCCGCGGTGGCGAGGGGCCCGGCCGGCAGCGGGCGGCCGAGCAGGAGGAGGTCCGGCGCCGGGACCCCGTACGTCAGGACCCGGTCGGCGTCCCTGGTGTGCTGGACCGTCATGTCCAGAACGCCGGGGAAGCGGGTGCGGGAGCAGGTGCGCCACTGGACGGCCGCGACCCAGCCGGTGGCCATGGCGATCCCCGCGTAGGCGCGGGCGCGCCCGTCGGGCCAGGTCGGGTCGAAGGCGCGGCCGTGCCGGTCGACGCACCAGGCGTGGCGGGACATGGTGCCGTCCTCCTCGATCGCGTACCCCTCGGCGTACGCCAGGCCGGGCGAGCGGCGGGCGACGCGCCACGCGTTGGGGAAGCCGGCGCCGCCGTTGCCGCGCCGGGGCATGCCGACCGGCCAGGGCGACGGGGTCTGCAAGCGCCCCTGGGCGAGGACCACGGCCTCGGCGGTCAGCCTGCCGCGCTCGGCCCTCGCCCGCAGCGCGCCGACCAGGACCCGCTCGTGCAGGGAGGTCTCGGCGTTCTCGATGGGGGCCACGTTGGCCAGTCTTCTCAACGCCCGGGAGCCGCGCGAGGAGTGCTACGCCATCCGGTGCGCCCGGTGAACACCGCACCCCGGCAGGCCCCTTGGCGTGACGCGCCGCCGAACGGGCCGGGCGCCGGCCGAACACCTGCCGATCCCATGCCACTTCGGCAGCCGGGACGTCCCGGAGCCGCCGGGCCCCCGCCGGTGGCGCCGAGCGCTACGTCGGCGGGTCCTGAGGCGGGTCCTGAGACGGGTCCGGGAGCAGGTCCTGAGGCGGCTTCGCACCGCCCGACGGTGGTGGGGGAGCCTCGTCCTCCCGCCCCTCCCGCCCCTCCTCAGCCGACGGCAGCTCGTCCGGCAGCGGCATCGCCGGGTGCCTCGGCACCCGGTTGGGGCCGCGTGTCCCCCGGCCGCGCTGGTCGCGCCAGCGGCCCTGGTCGTCCCGGCGGATCCTGCCGCTCATGGCGTCCTCCTCGTGCTGGTCGAACCCCCATCGTGGCGCGCCCGTTCCACCCGGGGGCACGATTTCGGTCACGGGCCACGGGCCACGGGCCACGGGCTCCCGCCGACGAGCGGCCGGGGGCCGGACGCCGGGACCCTGTAGCACCCGCCCGCTCGCCCGCTCGCCCGCCTGCCCGCCGTCAGCCGGAGCGGCGCGTCAGCGGATCCGCTCCACGACGAAGCCGGCGCGCTCCAGCCAGGCCACGGCCGCCGCCCTGCCGCCCGAGAACTCGCGGTTGGTGAGGGCGCGTCCGTACTCGTAGCGGTGGGCGACCCCGGCGATCGCCTTGGAGTCGTAGGTGTGCCCCTCGTGGTGCAGCACGTAGACGAGGGCCCTGCCGAAGCCGTACGTCTCGCGGAACGCGTCGGCTCCGGCCCGGTCGCACTCCTCGATGGCCCTGATCACCGATTCCCGGCTGAGGATCCCCTTGTTCATGGGCGGCATCGTAGGGCCTACGTCTCGGCGGGGCGGGTGAATCCGTAGGCCCGCTCGACCTTGGCCACGTGGAGCGCGTACGAGGCGTACCAGTGCTCGCGCCCGTGCTCGCGGGCCAGGACGTGGTCCGCGTGTTCGCGCCAGGCGGCGATCGAGGCCTCGTCCTTCCAGTACGACACCGTGACGCCCAGGCCGTCCGCGCGGCGGGCGGAGTCGATCCCGAGGTAGCCCGGCTGCTCGGCGGCCAGTTCCATCAGCCGGTCGTCCGTCTCCTGGTAGCCGTTGTCGCCGGGAGTCCGGAGGGCGGTGAAGATCACGGCGTAGTAGGGCGGGGCGGGCAGCGGGGCGGGCGCGGGATCGGTCACGGGAGTGGTCACGGGGTCCTCCGGCGGACGGTACGGGCGGGGTGGCGTCTCAAACGATCCCGTGCGCCCCGCCGGCCCCACAACCCTCCTGTCCGATCATCGACGAACGCTCCACATCGCTCCACAACGCTCACCGGAGCGCCACCTCGACGCCGAGCTGCCCCAGGGCGGCCTCGGCCCGTCGGCCGGCCTCCGCGCCGGTGGTGCCGGTGGCCACGACGCTGCCGATGACGTCCACGTTGTCCCGGGCCCGGCGCACCCGGTCCCCGGCCTCGGCGTGCACCTCGACCTCGACGGTGCCGGGCACCCGGGCGGCGAGGTCCCGGCCGTGGACGGCGACCAGGCGCCCGGTGTCGGGGGCGGTGAGGTAGCGGGAGGCGGCGCCACCGAGGTGGCGCACGGTCAGGTCGGGCGCCCGGCCGGTGTGCAGCCGGACGAGCTCCCGGGGCAGGTCGAGGCCGGTGGACTCCTTGATCAGCCGGGTGATCCAGGCGCCCGGCATCCGGGCGTTGACCTCCACCAGGCGCGGCCCGTCGGGGGTGAGCTTGACTTCGACGTGGGCCGCGCCGAAGTCGTGCCCGATCGCGTCGAGGGCGGCCAGGGCGGCGGCGACGGCCTCCTCCCGGACGGGTTCGGGCAGCACCGAGGGGAAGGTCTCGCCGAGTTCGACGAAGTACGGGTGCGGGCCGAGGGACTTGTCGGTGACGCCGAGCACGGTGCGTTCGCCCGGTCGGACCGTCAGGACCTCGACGCTCAGTTCCGGTCCGAGCAGGTACTCCTCGACCAGGGCGCCGGGGCGGCGGGCGCCGCCGCGGAAGTCCCGGGGGTCGGCGGTGATCCCGGCGAACTGGGCGGCGACCTCGGCGGGGGTGCGGCACAGCCGCACCCCGATGCCGGCGGCGTCGGTGAGGGGTTTGACGACGCAGGGCAGGCCCAGCTCGTGGCCGGCCGCGACGGCCTCCTCGGCGGTGCGCGCCCAGTGCCACCCGGGGGTGGGGACGCCGGCCTCGCGGCAGGCCTGCCGGGTGAGCTGCTTGTCGCGGGCGAGGCGGGCGGCGCGCGGGTCGAGGCCGGGCAGGCGCAGCCGCCGGGCGGTCTCGGCGACCACCGGGACGTTGTAGTCGTTGGTGGTGAACACCCCGCGCAGGTCCGGCACCTCGGCCAGGGTCTCGGCCACGGCGGTCGGGTCCTGGGTGTCGCAGAGCACGACGCGGTCGGCGAGTTCGCGCCAGGCGGCGCGGTCGGCGGCGGTGTGGGCGTAGGCGTGCGGGTCGCGGGCGAGGAAGACGGTGGTGAGCCCGAGCTCCTTGGCGGCGGCCAGCGGGGCGCGGCCGATCGGGGACAGCCAGGTCTCCACCACCGCGAGGGTGCCGGGCGGGCTCACGCGCCGCCCGCCTTGCGCGAGCGGGCGTACTGGTGGAGCAGTTCGGCGCCGATCTCGGCGGCGAGCAGCGCGGTGATCCCGGAGACGTCGTGGGCGGGGCAGACCTCCACCACGTCGAAGCCGACCGGCCGCAGGGTGCCGACGCCGCGGACCAGGGCGAGCACCTCCCGGGCGGACAGGCCGCCGGGCGCGGGGGTGCCGGTGCCGGGGGCGAAGGCCGGGTCGGCGACGTCGACGTCCACCGAGACGTACAGCGGCAGGCCGGCGGCCCGCTCGTGGAGGGCGTCCAGGACGGGGCGTACGCCGTCCTCCATGACCTGGTCGGCGGTGACGATGTGGACACCGCGCTCGCGGGCCCACTCCAGCGAGTCGACGCGGGGGGTGTGGCCGCGGATGCCGGCCTGCACCAGCGCGCCGGGGGCGATCAGGCCCTCCTCCAGGGCGTGCCGGAAGGGGGTGCCGTGGTGGAAGGTGCCGCCGTAGACCGGGGGGTAGGTGTCGGAGTGGGCGTCCAGGTGCAGGACGGCGAGCGGGCCGTGCCGCTCGTGGGCGGCGCGCAGGGCGGCGAGGGTGAGCGAGTGGTCGCCGCCGATCATCAGCAGGGCGTCGTTGTGCCGGGCGAGGTGGCGCAGCCGGTCGGTGGCGTCGGCGACGGCGGCGTTCATGTCGTACGGGGACAGGTCGATGTCGCCGGCGTCCACAGCGCGGATCAGGTCGAAGGTGGCGTGCGGGCGGTCGACGCCGGTGCCGTGCAGCAGGACGGATTCGGCGCGTACGGCGCGGGGGCCGAAGCGGGCGCCGGGGCGGTAGCTGGTGCCGCCGTCGTAGGGGGCGCCGATCACGACGACGTCGTAGCCCTCGGGGGCGGGGTGGTGGGCCAGCCGCATGAAGGTGGGCAGTTGGGCGTAGCGGGGGGAGGTGACGGCGTCGATCCGCTCCGTGCTCACGCGGGGAGTCCTTTCAGGAAGTCGTCCAGCGGGATGTCGTCGGGGTGGGCGGGCCCGGCGACCAGGGTGTCGTACAGGGCGTCCAGGGCCTGCCGGCGGGCCTGGCGGACGCGGTCGGGGGCGGTGCCGTGCGCGAGGAAGAGGCGGTCCAGGGCGCTGGTGGTGCCGGAGCCCTCGTGGACGCCGAGCTTGGGCCGGCGGACGGTTTCGGCGGGCAGCACGTCGGCGGCGGCGCGGCGCAGCACCCACTTGTCGATGCCGTCGCGGTGCTTGAGGCCGGCTTCGAGGGGGAGCAGCGTGTCGAGCACGTCGCGGTCCCAGTAGGGGTGGGTGGTCCAGTGTCCGGCGATGGCGGCGAGGGTGGGGCTCATCTCGTTGAGGCCGTCGAAGTGGGCCATGTCGTGGGCGACCAGGTCGTCGAGTTCGGGCAGGTGCCGGGCGTGGCGGTGCATGCCGCCGAGCGGGATGTCGGCGCCGTAGCCGGTCAGGATGCGCCGGGGCGGCCCGTCGAGGCGCCGGTAGAGGGCGACGAGGGGCAGCAGGTACTCGATGATGTCGGGGTCGGTGACCTCGGCGGCCCAGACGGCCCAGGGGAGTTCGGCGAGGAGTTCGCCGGTGGTGAGGGTGATCTCGGTGTGGCGCAGGCCCGGGTGGCGGGCGCCGAGGTGGTCGGCGACCAGGCGGGCGGCGGCGAACTCGTCGCCGAGGTCGGTGCCCATGGAGACGGTCTCCAGGCCGTGCCCGGCGCCGGCGGCCAGGGCGGCGACGGTGCTGGAGTCGATGCCGCCGGACAGGACGGCGGTGGGGGTGCCGGCGGCGGGCAGGCGGGTGCGGACGGCCCGTTCCAGGGCTTCGCGGGTGCGGGTGACGGCCTGGTCGGGGGTGGGCAGGTGGCGGGCGGGGGAGGGGGTCCAGGTGGTGAAGGTGCGGGCGGCGCCGGTCTCCAGGTGGAGGACGGCGGCGGTGCCGGCCGGGACCTGGCGCACCTCCTGGCTGCCCCGCACCGGCAGCAGGCCGGCGGGCGGGGTGCCGGTGTGGTCTCCGGGGTGCAGCAGGGCCTTGGCTTCGGTGGCGAGGCGTACGGCGGCGCCGGTGCGGTGCAGGTAGAGCGGCACCCCGCCGGCGTGGTCGGTGGCGGCGAGCAGCAGGGGGCCGTCGCACAGCAGGAGGGCGTAGCGGCCGTTGAGCATCCGCAGGACGTGTTCGCCGTAGCGGGCGTAGGCGTGGGCGAGCAGTTCGGCGTCGCCGCCCTCGTACGGGCCGGTGCCGGTGCCGGTGCCGACGCCGGTTCCGGTTCCGGCTCCGGTGCCGAGGCCGGTGGCGCGGGCGAGTTCGGCGCGGTTGTGGAGTTCGCCGGCGAGCAGCACGCTGACCCGGCCGGTGTGGGCCCGGGCGGCACCGTCGGGGTGTTCCTCCAGGGCGAGGGTCCAGCCGTCCCAGGCGTGGCCCAGGGCCCGGTGGTGCAGGGGCGTCAGGTGGCCGCGGGCGGCGAGGCGCGGTTCGCGGGGTGTGCGGGGCAGGTCGCCGGGGGCGGCGGCCGCGGTGACGGCGAAGGCCACCGCGGCCGGGGTCACCGACGCGTTCGTCCGGTGGATCATCAGATGCTCAGCGCCCCGAAGCCGCCGGTGCGGAAGTCGTAGGCGATGGGCACTTCGATGAGGAACGGCCGGCCCAGCTGGGCGCCCTTGTGGAGTGCGGCGAGCAGGTCCTCGCGGTTGTCGGCGCGGGTGGCCTCGACGCCGTTGGCCTCGGCGAGGGCGACGAAGTCCACGCCGGTGAAGCGGATCGCGGGGTCGTGGGAGCGCTGGTGGCCGAGGTTCTGGTAGAGCTCGATCAGGCCGTTGGTGTCGTTGTTGACCACGACCATGACCAGTGGCAGGCCGAGGCGGGCGACGGTCTCCAGGTCGGCGCTGTTGGAGTGGAAGCCGCCGTCGCCGGCGATCAGGAAGGTCGGCTCGCCGGGCCGGGCCAGCTGGGCGCCCATGGCGGCGGGCAGGCCGTAGCCGAAGCTGGAGCAGCCGGCGGAGGTGAGGAAGCCGTAGGGCTGGTCGGCGCGGGCGAACAGCACGCCGTAGTGGCGGAAGAAGCCGATGTCGCTGACGACGGTGCCGCGGCCGGGTCCGGCGGCCTGTTCCAGGACGGTGTTGACGGAGTCGACGACCTGGTGGACGCGCATGCCGTCCTCGTACTCGCGCGGGTCGGCGAGGAGTTCGGCGATCCGCGCGCGCAGGCCGCCGATGTCGTGCGGGGTCTTGGGGGCGAGGTGGGCGGTGGCGGCGTCCAGGGCGGTGACGAAGTCGGCGACGTCGGTGACGACGTCGACCGCCGGGCGGTAGACGCGCGGGACGGGGTTGGTGGTGGGGGCGACGCGGACCTCGGTCTTGGCGGCGCCACGGGTCCACATGGAGGGGCGCAGGTCCTCGGCGTAGTCGTAGCCGACGGTCAGGACGAGGTCGGCCGGGCCGAAGAGCTCGTCCAGGGCCGGGTAGTCGAGGATGCCGTCCATGTAGCCGGTGACGGCCCCGTAGTTGAGCGGGTGGGCGTGCGGCAGGACGCCCTTGGCGATGTAGGTGGTGATGACCGGTACGCGCAGCCGTTCGGCCAGGGCGCGGAGGCCGGCCACGGCGCCGGCGCGGATCGCGGAGGCGCCGACCACCAGGACGGGGTGCTCGGCGTGGGCGAGCAGTTCGGCGACCTCCGGCACCAGGGCCTGCCAGTGGGCGTCGACGGTGGCGGCGGGCCGGGCGTGGCGGACGGGGGCGCCGGGGTGCGGGGCGTCCTCGGGCAGCGGGGCGCCGAGCAGGTCGACGGGCAGGCTGATGAAGCCGGGGCCGACCGGTTCGGTCATCGCGGCGGTGACGGCGGAGTCGACCAGGTCGGTGATGTCGGTGGGGCGTTCCAGCTGCCGGGCGTACTTGGTCAGCGGTGCCATGACGGCGACGGAGTCCACGCACTGGTGGGTGTCGCCGGGGAAGATGTCGTAGGACTCCGACTGGGCGGCCAGGGCGAGGACGGGGCTGCGGTCGAGGAACGAGGTGGCCACGCCGGTGGACAGGTTGGTCATGCCGGGCCCGAGGGTGGCGAAGCAGGCCTGGGGACGGCCGGTGAGCCGGGCGAGGACGTCGGCGGCGACGCCGGCGGTGAACTCGTGGCGGGTCAGGACGAAGTCGAGGCCCTCCACCTCGTCGAAGAGGATGGAGGCGGCCTCGCGTCCGACGACGCCGAAGACGTGCCGCACGCCGTGGGCGTGCAGGCGCTCCAGCAGGGCGACGGCGGTGGTGCGGCCGGTGGTGGGGGTGGTGGAGACTCGGGACACCGGTGAGCCTTTCTCCTGGGAGATTCCGTACGGGATTCCGGGCTGAGGGCGTGCGTGATTCCGGGTCGAGGGTGTGCTCGGGGAAGTGCGGGCGTTGCCGCCGGTGAAATCCGCGCGCTGTGGCGCGGCATGTGGCACGGCATGTCGAATTCGGTGGGCGGGGCGACCGGGGTTGCCGGGTGCGAAATTCCGAATTTCGTCGAAGTGGATCGAAGCGGAATGTGCCGGTCCGGTGGGGCCCGGCCCCGTGACGAGCCAATCTGCCTGCGGTGAAGGGAAGTTGGCGAGTGGGATGCCCCGGTCCGTCGGGCAGCCGCCTCCTAGTCATGACTATCACCGTGCGGGAAGGTTATGCGCGTCTTTCGCGTGATCTGGGTCACGCGCTCGCCGTAGATTTCCGGACGACCCGTACCGGAACGGCCAATAGGCGACCGGTCGTTGCAGACGTCACTCTGTGATCTGTACACTCCGGTGCATCACTATGCGGCACCCAGCCAGAAAGCGCTTCGGCCATGCCTCACACCTCTCCCAAGGGTTTTCAAAGCACCGCTGCGAATATCGGGGCGAGAGCGGGGGCGGAGAGCGGAATCGCCGACCCTGGCGCGTGAAGGCCGGTTCCTTCCGCGGCGCCTGACCGGCGCGCGGGGCGCACCGCACGGCCCCGCCGGGGTGCGCCCACCGCTTTGACGCGCTCACATCACACCAGTACGGCGCAGCGCCATCACGCACGACCAGGCACCACACGGCACCACCAGGCACCGACGCCCGGCGTACCCGCTACCCGCACACGCCGCGGCCGCGGACTCCCGCGAGCACCAGGCAGCCCGACGCCCCCCGCACCACCGGGGCCGACGGCCGTCCCACCGCCTCGACCAAGGAAGGGCCCTGATGACCGAGAAACTCTGGGGTGGACGCTTCGAGGAGGACATCACCCGTGACGTCCTCGACTACACCCTCACCACCGACGTCGACGTCCGGCTGGTCTTCGCCGACCTGTGGCAGGACATCGCCCACGTCCTGATGCTCGGACGGCAGGGCATCATCCCCGCCGACAACGCCCGCAAGATCCTCGCCTCCCTGCTCGACCTGCACGAGAAGCACGAGAACGGCGAGCTGCGGCTGCGTCCCGAACTGGAGGACGTCCACTTCAACATCGAGCAGCTGGTCATCGACGACCTCGGCCGCGAGGTCGGCGGGCACATGCACACCGCCCGCTCCCGCAACGACCAGGTCTCCACCGACACCCGGATGTACCTGCGCCGCGCCCTGCTCGAAGCGATCGACGCCAACCTCGAACTCATCGCCGAGCTGCTCTCCTTCGACGAGCAGGACCTGCTGGCGATCCTGCCCGGCTACACCCACTCCCAGGCCGCCCAGCCGGTCTCGGTCGGCTTCTGGAAGACCGCGCACGCCAGCATGCTGCTGCGCGACGTCGAGCGGCTGCGCGCCGCCTACACCCGCGCCGACGCCTCCCCGCTCGGCGCCTGCGCCCTGGCCGGCACCAGCTTCCCGCTGGACCGCGACCTGACGGCCCGGCTGCTGGGCTTCGGCGCCGTGCTCACCCACGCCCTGGACGCCACCAGCGCCCGCGACCACGTCATCGAGGCCGCCGCCGCGTTCGCCATCGGCAGCAACAACCTCTCCCGGATGGCGGAGGAGGTCGTCATGTGGTCGGGCCACGAGTACAGCCTCGTGGAGGTCTCCGACGCCTACGCCACCGGCAGCTCGATCATGCCGCAGAAGAAGAACCCGGTGGTCGCCGAGCTCACCCGCGGCCGCGCCGGACGCACCGCCGGCACCCTGGTCCAGCTGCTCACCATGGCCAAGTCCGTCACCCTCGGCTACAGCTGCGACCTCCAGGAGGACAAGCCCTTCCTCTGGCAGGCCATCGACGCCTACACCGCCACCGTGCGCATCACCACCGGCCAGACCCGGGGCCTGCGCTTCGACACCGCGCGCGGCGAGAAGCTGTGCTGGGACAACTTCTCCACCGCCACCGAACTGGCCAACTACCTGGTCTCGGACCGGGACCTGCCCTTCCGCGAGGCCCACCACGTGACCGGCTCGCTGGTCGGCGCGCTGATCAAGGAGGGCGCCACCCTGCGGGACGTCCCGCTGGCCGCCCGGATCCTCGTCGACCTCGGCCACCCGGTGCCCGAGACCGTCCTGGCGGACCTGCTGGCGCCGCGCACCGCCGTCACCAGCTACACCTCTGCCGGCGGCACCTCCCCGCAGAGCGTCTCCGCCGTGCGCGAGGAACTGCTGCGCGGCGCCGGCACCCACACGTCCTGGGCCGAGGAGGCCCGCACCGGCCTGGACCACGCCCTGACCACCACCCTGGCGACCGCCCGCAAGGTCGCCGACGGCGCGGACTTCGCCGCCGAACTGGAGAGCGCCGTCGGCGCCCTGGCCTCCTCCACGGCCGCCACCGCCACGACCGCCGCCACGACCGCCGCCACCACGTCGACCCAGGGAGCCTGACCATGAAGATCGTCCTGGCCTACTCGGGCGGACTGGACACCTCCGTCGCCCTGCACTGGCTCAAGGAGCGCTACGACGCCGAGGTGATCGCCTTCTGTGCCGACATCGGCCAGCTGGAGTCCCTGGAGGCCGTCAAGCAGCGCGCCCTGGACACCGGCGCCGCCAAGGTCTACATGGAGCCGCTGACCGACCGCTACCTGAGCGACTTCGCCCTGCCCGCCCTCCAGGCCCACGCCGCGTACGAGAACAAGTACCTGCTGGCCGCCCCGCTCTCGCGCCCGCTGATAGCCCAGCGCATGGTGGAGATCGCCCACCAGGAGGGCGCCGACGCCGTCGCCCACGGCGCCACCGGCAAGGGCAACGACCAGGTCCGCTTCTACACCTCCGTCACCGCCCTGGACCCGGGCCTCAAGGTGCTCGCCCCCGTCATCGACTGGGAGCTGACCGACCGCGACTCGGAGATCGCCTACGCCCGGAAGCACGGCATCCAGGTCTCGGTGACCAAGGAGAACCCGTACAGCATCGACACCAACATCTGGGGCACCAGCATCGAGTGCGGCGAGCTCGACGACATCACCGCCGCGCCCCCCGCCCGCGCCTGGCAGCTCACCGCCGACCCGGCCGCCGCCCCGGACACCCCCGAGGACGTCGCCATCGGCTTCGAGGCGGGCGTGCCCGTCTCCCTGGACGGCGAACGGCTGCCGCTGGCCGAGCTGGTGCGCCGGCTCTCCGAGCGCGCCGCCCCGCACGGCGTCGGCCGCGTCGACATCGTCGAGAGCCGCATCGTCGGCTTCAAGACCCGCGGCATCTACGAGGCCCCCGCTGCCACCGTGCTGATGGCCGCGCACGCCGAGCTCGAAGCGATCGTGCTCGACCGCGAGACCCTCCACCACAAGCAGGCCATGTCCCTGCGCTACGCCGAACTCACCTACTACGGCTACTGGTTCTCCGACCTGCGCCGCGCCATGGACGCCTTCGTCGGCTCCCTCCAGCCCCAGGTCACCGGCGAGGTCACCATGCGGCTGTTCAAGGGCGGCTGCACCGTGCTCTCCCGCACCTCGCCCAACTCCCGCTACAGCAACCGCCTGGCCACCTACGAGGCCGGCGACACCTTCAACCACGCGGCCGGCGCCGGCTTCGCCTACGTCTGGGCCCTGCCGCTCACCCGCCCCTGACCGGTCCCCGCCCCTCCGGTCCATCCGGCCCGTCCGGCCCGACCCGCCCGTCCGGCCCGACCCGACCCGACCGGCCCGTCTCGCCCGTCCCGTCCGCCGTTCCGCCGAAAGGACACACGACCGTGCGCATCGTCTTCATGGGCTACCAGACCTGGGGCCACCGCGTGCTGGAGGCCCTGCTCGCCTCCGACCACGAGGTGCCGCTGGTGATCACCCACCCCAGCAGCGACCACGTCTACGAGACCATATGGAACGACTCCGTCATCGAGCTGGCCCGCAGCCGCGACATCCCCGTCATCGAGCGCAAGTACGCCAACGACGACGAGGTCGCGGGGCTGCTCAAGGAGATCGAGCCGGACCTGCTGGTCTCCTCCGACTGGCGCAGCTGGGTGGCGCCGCACATCTACGACCTCGCCCGCTACGGCGCCATCAACATCCACGACGCCCTGCTGCCCCGCTACGGCGGCTTCGCCCCGCTGAACTGGGCCCTCATCAACGGCGAGCCCGAGGTCGGCGTCACCGTCCACTTCATGAACGAGCAGTTCGACCTCGGCGACATCGTCGTGCAGAAGCGCGTGGCCGTCGAGGACACCGACACCGCCACTGACCTGTTCCACAAGACCGTCCGGCTCTTCGCCCCGGCGACGCTGGAGGCCCTCGACCTGATCGGCTCGGGCCGCACCACCTGGACCAAGCAGGACCCGTCCCAGGCGACCTTCTTCCACAAGCGCTCCGTCGAGGACAGCCGGATCAGCTTCGACTGGAGCGCCGGCGACATCCGCAACCTGGTCCGCGCCCAGGTCGACCCGTACCCCAACGCCTTCGCCTACTACAAGGGCGAGCGGGTGCGCATCCTCTCCACCTCCGTCTCCGCCGACCGCCTGGGCGGCACCCCCGGGCGGGTCTTCCGCCCCGAGGGCGAGAGCGGCGTCGCCGTGGTCTGCGGCCCGCAGTCCCACCGCGGCACCGAGCACGGCCTGGTGATCGAGCGGCTGCGCACCGACGACGGCACCGAGCACACCGGCGCCGAGTTCTTCACCACCATGGGCGGCTACCTGACCAGCAGGCCCTGACGCCCCTCACCCGCACACCGCGCGGGACGCCCCCACCAGGGCGTCCCGCGCTGCCTGCTCACCCTCCTGGAGGCACCCCCGTTGGCTGTGATCCTGGCCCTCATGTCCGCCATGGTCCTCGGAGCCGCCGACTTCACCGGCGGCCTGGCCACCAAGCACGCCCGCGCCACCTCGGTGGTGTTCTGGTCCAACGTCACCGGACTGGTCACCGCGTTAGCCCTCGCGGGTCTGCTGTCCACCACCGGCACCAGCGTCCACGACGCCATCTGGGGCTCCGCGGCCGGCCTGTGCGGCAGCATCGGGGCGGTTCTGCTCTACCGGGCACTGGCCTCCGGGGTGATGAGCCTGGTCGCCCCCACCACGGCGGCGGCCGCGGCCGCGTTGCCGGTGATCGCCGGGGTGCTGACGGGAAACCACCTCACCCTGCTCGGCGTGGTCGGCATCGCCACCGCGCTCGTCGCCGTCCTGCTGGTCTCGCTCACCGGCGGCGACCCGGAAGCCGCTCCCGATGCCATGGAGACCGTGGAGGAGCGGGCCCGGCGCCGTTCCAAGGCCGCCGGCGCCGTCGTCTGGGCGCTGCTGGCCGGCACCGGCTTCGGCCTCTACTTCGTCTTCCTCCAACGCGCCCCCACCCACACCAGCCTGTGGCCGCTGGTGTGGACCCGCTGCGCCTCGCTGACGATGCTGCTGATCGCCGCGGTGTTCGCGCGCCGCGCCCCCGTGCTGCCCCGCAACGTCGCGCTGATCGCCCCGCTGTCGGGACTGCTGGACATGGCCTCCAGCGCCCTCTACCTGGTCGCCGTGCGCAACGGCACCCTGGCCGTCATCGGCCTGCTGGCCTCCCTCTACCCCGTCAGCACGGTGCTCCTCGCCCGGATCGTCCTCAAGGAGCGGATCCGCCCCGTCCAGCACCTGGGCGTGGTCCTGGCCCTGGGCAGCGTCGTCCTGCTCGCCTGGAACTGACGGGGGAACCGGCTGACACACTGACGCCCCCCCCTGTCGACGCGGCACCACCGCATCCGGAAATTCCGGGAGTTCGCAGGTCGGAACAGCTGACCTGAGCGAATCTCCCGGATATCCGGTCCGGCATGACCTGTCATTTCGTGTTCGGATCGTTGCTCCGACACGGGCGGGTCGTGTCGGGCTTCGGGCTGATCATCTGGAATGCTGTTCCCCGTCCGCTGTCCATGGCTTGCGCGGCGGACATCCGCAGTACCGGGCACTCGGCCCGGGAAGCCCACGGAGAGAACGGAACATCATGAAGCCATCCGTGCTTGTCGTGTCCACCGACCCGCAAGGGTCCGCCGTCGTCTGGGCGGAGCGGGTGGGAGACAACCTGCCCTTCGACTTCATGGCGGCACACGACGACGCCGAGCAGCTGGTCAACCTGAAGAACACCGGCGCCAAGATCCACGTCATCGCCAACCAGAAGGGCGGCGTGGGCAAGACCACCACCACGGTCAACCTCGCGGCGTGCACCTTCGACGTCCTCGGCGAGAAGGACGAGTACCAGCACATCTTCATCGACACGCCGGGCACCCTGGCCGACGAGGAGATCCTGCGCAGGGCGCTGGAGATCGCGGACGACGTCCTGGTCCCGATGATCACCGAGCCGCTGTGCTTCGACCCGACGGCCCGGACCATCCAGAAGGTCATCGAGCCGATGGACATCCCCTTCCGCGTCGTCGTCAACAACTGGGACCCGCGCGACGGACGCGCCGACCTGGAGGACACCGAGGCGTACATCGCCGCGAAGGGCTGGCCCCACGCCAAGACCGTCCTGCGCCGGTACAAGATCCACTCGCGCGCGGTGGCCGAGGGAACGGTCGTCACCCAGTACAAGGAGAGCGGCACCGCCTACCGGGCCCGCGAGGACTTCTTCCGCCTGTCCCTCGAACTCGGTTACGGGGGCCGCTGATGGCAGGCCGCCGCGTCTCCTTCGCCTCGATGGCCGCCGACCCGGTGGTCGACGCCCCCGGGGTGGACAGCACCGAGAACACCCCGGCGGCCCGGTGGATCCCCACCGCCAGCTGCCTGCCCAACCCGCGCAACCCCCGCGACGAGCTGGGCGACCTCTCCGACCTGGCGAGCATCAAGGACCGCCAGCTGCAGAGCTGCCTCGCCGTCACCCCGGCGGCCTACCTGCGGCTGTGGCCGGAGGACCGGCAGACACTGGGCGCCGGCCCGCAGGACGTGATCATCGTCAACGGCAACCGCCGCCGGGCGGCCGCCGAGCTGTACGGGCGCGAGCAGCTGCTCGTCGTCGTGGACGACTCGGTCGCCGAGTCCAAGGCGACCCTGCTGCGGGCCGCGCTCGACGAGAACATGGCGCGCAAGGACTTCGACCCGATCGAGGAGGCCAACGCGGTCCTCCTCATCGTGGCGCAGTACCCCACCGCCAAGGAGGCCGCCGAGGCCGAGGGCTGGTCGCAGAGCTGGATCTCGCACCGCAAGAACCTGCTCAAGCTCCACCCCGACCTCCAGCGGCAGGTCCGGGCCAAGGCACGCGGCGAGGACGGCGTCTCCATCAACGTCGCCCGCCGGCTCGGCTCGGTGAAGGGCATCGAGGCGATGTCCCTGGCCGAGCAGGCGGCGGAGCTGGAGCAACTGCTCCAGGCCGACGCCGAGGCCGTGGTGGCCAGGCGGGCGGCGAAGGCGGAGGCCAAGGCCGCGGCCGCGGCCGCCGCCCCCAAGGCGACTGTCGACGCCCCGGCGCCGCCGCCCGCCGCCGCCCCGGCTCCCGCGCCCGTCCCGGCGGCCCAGCCGGCTCCCGCCGCCCCCCGGCCGGAACCCGAGCCCGCGGCCCCCCGCCCGGAGCCCGCGCCCCGCCCCTCGGCCGCGAGCCCTGAGCCCGCTCAGCGCCCCGACCGATTTTCCGCGGAAAATTCCGAGTCCCTCCCGATGCCGGAACAGCGAGCCGTCGCCACCCCGTCGGCCGACCCGGCGCCGGCGACCCCGGATGAGGAACTCGACGCCGTCGACTGGCACAACGTCGAGGAACTGGCGGACGCCATCTGCCGCACCCTCTCCGCCGACGAGGCCTACCGCCTCGACTACGCCCTGGCCAACCGCCTCCTGACGACGGGCGCCTGACCCACCCCCGGTGTCCCGCGTCCCGCCCACCCGGCGG
>NZ_JBHTWX010000083.1:0-39557 GCF_042792155.1 Kitasatospora sp. NPDC056651
GTCGCGTTCGCGTTCGAGTCGGGCGGCGCGGTCCTCGAGTTCGGTGAGGTAGGCGCGGCGGACCCTGGTGAGTCGGCCCCAGGCCCAGCAGAGGACGAACGGGGTGGACAGGAACCCGGAGACCAGGGCGGTGCGCGGCCAGCTGTCCGTCAGCTCGTCGGGGGCGAAGCACCGGACCGCCAGCGGGCCGGCCAGCACGCCGCCGGCCAGCGCGAGCCGGGAGGCCCAGGCCGGGCCGTACGCGGCGGCGGTGTACGCGAGGACGAGGTAGCCGGCGGCGGTCGGGGCCGCCGCGATACCGAGGGCGAGCTGGCCGGCCCCGAGCAGGACGCCGCCGGCCGCAGCCGGGCCGGGGACGCGGCGCCGGACGGTGAGCAGTACGGCCAGCAGCACGGCCGAGGCCGCCCGCCAGGCCAGTTGAGGGCCGGCGAACTGTGCCGCGTGCAGCAGGCCGACGACCGACAGCAGCCCGGCCCAACCGGCATCGACCGCCATCGGGTGGGTGCGCGACCGGACGTTGAGGCGATGCACCCCCTCAGGCTAGGCAGCCGTGCCGGGCGCCCGGGTCCACCGAAAGTCTGAGGCGGCATCAGCCACAGGGTGGAGATGAACTCGTCAAGAGGCGCCCGGGAAGTAGCTGTTTAGCGGACGAGTCAAACACGTGGAGCCTCGCTCGGTGGTTCGACGAAGATCCGACACGGGCCGTGGCGACTGGCGTCCGGCCTGTCCGAGTGTCGGCGGAAACCACCGGTACGTGAGGGTTGTGATGGCTACCACTGGAACGGACGGGACGCGGCTCGTCGAACGGAGCGGGGCCGGGGTCCTCTCGCCGGCGGTGCCGGTCTGGCGACCGGTGGCCGCGGTGGCGGCGGGGACGGCGGTCGTCCTGCTGCTCTTCGTCGACGACTACGGCTACGACGCCGACGAGCTGTACTTCCGGATGCTGGGCGAGCGGGGGCCGGCCTGGGGCTACGTGGACCAGCCGCCGGCGCTGCCGATGGTGGTCCGGGCGGCCACCCTGCTCCTGGGGGACAGCCTCTGGGCGATCCGCGTCCCCGCGGTGCTGTGCGCGGCGGCGGTGGTGGTGCTCGGCTCGCTGATCGCGGCCGAACTGGGGGCCTCGCGGCGGGCGCAGCTGATGACGGCGCTCGGGCTCGGCGGCTCGGTGATGGTGCTGAGCGTCGGTCACTGGATCCTGACCAGCAGCCTGGACACGGTGGCCTGGTGCCTGGTGATGCTGTTCGTGCTGCGGGCGCTGCTGCGGCAGGACGGCCGGTGGTGGCTCTGGGCCGGTGCGGTGTGCGGTGTGGCGCTGTACGCCAAGTACATGGTGATGCTGCTGCCGGTGTCGCTGCTGATCGGTCTGGCCCTGGCCGGGCCCCGGCAGGCCTTCCGCGACCGGCGGTTGTACCTGGGGATGGCGCTGGCGCTGGTGATCGGGGCGCCGAACCTGGTCTACCAGATCACCCACGACTTCCCGCAGGTCCAGATGGCGCACGCGCTGGGCGCCAGCGACGGTTCGGCGAACCGTTCGCTGTTCGTCTCCAACCTGCTGCTGCTGCTCGGCCCGGGTCTGGCGGTGTTCTGGGTCGCCGGCCTGATCGGGCTGTTCCGCAAGCGGGAGTGGCGCCCGGTGCGGTCGGTGGCGGTCGGCTACCTGCTGGCGACGGCCGCCGCGCTGATGATCGAGGGCGGCCGGCCGGACTACAGCGGAGGGTTCCTGATCGCGCTGTTCGCGGCCGGGGCGATCCGGGCCGACCGCTGGATCGCCCGAGGCCGGCGGCGGCTGCCGGTGGTGGCGACCGGGCTGGTGCTGACCACGGTGCTCCAGATGCTGCTGGCGCTGCCGGTGATCCCGGAGAAGTCGCTGCACCGGGCGGCGATCAACAGCATGGCCCTGGAGACGGTCGGCTGGCCGACCACGGTGGCCCAGGTGGCGTCGGTGTACGACGGGCTGCCGGCCGGGGAGAAGGCCCGCGCGGTGCTGCTGGCGGGCAACTTCGGTGAGGCCGGCGCGCTGGACCGGTTCGGCGGGAAGTACCACCTGCCCGAGGTCTACAGCGGGCACAACGAGCTCCACGCCTGGGGACCGCCGCCCGACTCCGCCGACGTGGTGGTGGCCGTGGGGGTCGACGGGGCCCGGCTGAGCGCCGACTTCGAGCGGTGCACGGTCGCCGCCGTACTCGACAACGGGCTGGACATCAGCAATCCGGAGCAGGGCCGGCGGATCTCGGTCTGCCGGGGGCCGCGCGAACCGTGGAAGGCGCTCTGGCCCGCGTACCGCCATCTCGGCGCGTACGAGTGACGGACCGCGGACACCCGCGAGTCGCAGCCCCGCAGACCAGACCGAAGGCCGAGGAGGAGTGGTTCCGATGGGTGTGGCGCAGGAACGTTGCCTGGACCGGCTGTTCGCCGAGCAAGCGGCCCGGACGCCGGAGCGGATCGCGCTGACGTACCGCGACGAGTCGCTCAGCTACGCGGAACTGGACGCCAGGTCCGACGCGCTGGCGCGACTGCTGGTCGCCGAGGGGGCCGGCCCCGAGCGGTTCGTGGCGCTGGTGCTGCCGAGGTCGGCCGAGATGCCGGTGGCGATCCTCGCGGTCCTCAAGTCCGGTGCGGGCTACGTGCCGATCGATCCCGAGCACCCGGCCGAGCGGATCGCCCACGTGCTGACGGACGCCCGGCCCGTGCTGACCCTGACCACCGCCGAGGTGGACGGGGCGCTCGCCGGGGTCCGGGCGGGAGGCCGCCGGCTGGTCCTGGACGACCCGGGCACGGCCGCGGCGGTGGCCGCGGCGGCGACGACGGCCCTGCCCGTGGCCGGGCGCGGCCCGGAGGACCCCGCGTACGTCATCTACACCTCGGGTTCCACCGGGGTGCCCAAGGGCGTGGTGATCCCGCACGGCAACGTGGCGCGGCTCTTCTCCTCGACCGCGCACTGGTACGGCTTCGACGAGCACGACGTGTGGTCGCTCTTCCACTCCTTCGCCTTCGACTTCTCGGTGTGGGAGATCTGGGGCGCCCTGCTGCACGGCGGCCGGCTGGTGGTGGTGCCGCAGGCGGTGACCCGCTCACCGGCCGAGTTCCTGCGGCTGCTGGCCGACGAGCGGGTCACGGTGCTGAACCAGACCCCTTCCGCCTTCTACCAGTTGACGGCCGCCGACCGCGCCGAGCCGGAGCCGGGCGCCCGGCTGGCCCTGCGCTGGGTGGTCTTCGGCGGGGAGGCGCTGGACCTCGGCCGGCTGGGGGAGTGGTACGAGCGGCACGGCGACACCGCCCCGGCCCTGGTCAACATGTACGGGATCACCGAGACCACCGTGCACGCCTCCTTCGTCGCGCTCGACGAGGCCGGGGCGGCCGCGGCCGTCGGCAGCGACATCGGTACGGCCATCCCGGACCTGGAGTTCCGGGTGCTGGACGCCGGGCTGCGGCCGGTGGCGCCGGGCGCGGTCGGCGAGTTGTACGTCGCCGGGCCCGGGCTCGCCCGCAACTACGCCAACCGGCCCGACCTGACCGCCTCACGGTTCGTCGCCTGCCCGTTCGGGGCGCCGGGCGAGCGGATGTACCGCTCGGGCGACCTGGTGCGGCTGCGCGGCGACGGCTCCCTGGAGTACCTGCGCCGCGGTGACGACCAGGTGAAGCTGCGCGGCTTCCGGATCGAACTCGGGGAGATCGAGGCCGCGTTGACGCGCGAGCCGTCGATCGGGGCGGCCGCGGTGCTGGTCCGGGAGGACCGGCCGGGGGACCGCCGGCTGGTCGCCTACCTGGCGCCCGCCGCGCCGGCCGCCGACCAGGCCACAGAGCGGGCCGTCGACCAGGCCGCAGAGCGGGCCGCCGTACGGCCGGAGGGCGCCGTGCCGCCGCCGTCACGGCTGCGCGAGCTGCTGGCCGACCGGCTGCCCGGCTACATGATCCCCTCCGCCTTCCACGTGATGGAGCGGTTCCCGCTCACCGCCAACGGCAAGCTGGACCGCCGCAGGCTCCCGGCGCCGACCCGGCAGGACAGCGTGGAGGCGGAGTCCGTCGCGCCGCGCGACGCCGTCGAGGAGACGCTGGCCGGGGTCTGGCGCGAGGTGCTGGGCCTGGCCGAGGTCGGCGTCACCGACGACTTCTTCGAGCTCGGCGGCGACTCCCTCTCCGCGGTGCGGGCGGTCTCCCGGATCCGGGCGCAGCTCGGCTGGGACCTGGGCGTCCGGGCGCTGTTCGAGGCCCGGACCGTCGCCGGACTGGCGACCGGGCGGGCCGGTTCGGCCGCCGAGGCGCCGATCGAGCCGGTCGGCCGCGAGGGCCGGCTGCCGCTCTCCTCCACCCAGCGGCGCTTCTGGTTCTTCCACGAGTTCGACCCGGACGGCGCGGCGTACAACGTGCACGTCGGCCACCGGCTGCGCGGCGCCCTGCGCGAGGACGCGCTGCGCGCGGCCCTGGCCGGGCTGGTCGCGCGGCACGAGGCGCTGCGCACCGTGATCTCCACCGAGGACGGCGAGCCGTACCAGGTGGTCCTCCCCGCCTCCGGGGCGGACGTGCCGCTGACCGTGACCGACCTGTCGGCCCTGCCCGAGCGGGAGCGCGCCGCGGAGCTGGAGCGGGTGCTGGCCGAGGAGACCGGGAAGCCCTTCGACCTGCGCACCGGCCCGGTGCTGCGGGCGCTGCTGGTCCGGCTGGCCGGGCACGACCACGTCCTCGCCCTCGGCGTCCACCACCTGGCCACCGACGGCTGGTCGATGGGCCTGATCGCCGACGAGCTGAGCGCGCTCTACAACGCGGCCGGCGGGGAGCGGCCCGCCGCCCCGGAGCCGCCGCGCATCGGCTACCCCGACTACGCGGCCTGGCAGCGGGAGCGCGCGGCCGGAGCGGCGGTGGGCAGTCAACTCGACTACTGGCGTGACCGGTTGGCCGGACTGAATCCGCTGGAGCTGCCGCTGGACCGGCCGCGCCCGGCCGTCCGCACCCCGGCCGGCGCCGTCCACCGCTTCGGGATCGACCACAACGTGGTGACCGGGCTGAAGGCGCTGGGCGGGGCCAACGGCGCCACCCTGTTCATGACCCTGGTGGCCGCCGCCCAGGTGCTGCTCGCCCGGCTCTCCGGCCAGTCGGACATCGCGGTGGGCACGGCCGTCTCCGGCCGCGACCGGCACGAACTGGAGCAGCTGGTCGGATCGTTCATCAACACCGTGGTGCTGCGCTCCGAGGTGGACGGGCGGGCCTCCTTCCCCGAACTGCTGGCCCGGGTGCGGGAGACCGTGCTCGGCGCCTTCGCCCACCAGGACGTCCCGTTCGAGCGCCTGGTGGACGAGCTCTGCGAGGAGCGCGACCCGAGCCTCACCCCGCTGGTGCAGGTCATGGTGGTGCTGCAGAACGCCCCGGCCGGGGCGCTCGACCTTGCCGGGGTCCGCGGCGAGCGGTACGACCTGCCGCGCCGCTCGGCGGTGCTCGACCTCACCCTGGAGTTCACCGAGCGGGACGGCGCGCTCGACGTCATGGTCGAGTACGACGCCGACCTGTTCGACGCGCGGACCGTCGAGGTCATGGCCGACCGGCTGCGGGTGCTGCTCGCCGCGCTCGGCACCGACCCGCACCGGCGGATCGCCGAACTCCCGCTGCTCACCGCCCCGGAGCGCGAGCGGCTGCTGACCGGCTGGAACGACACCGCCGTCGACCACGACACCGCGCGGCCCGTGCACCGGCTCCTCGCCGAGCAGGCCCGGCGCGCCCCGGCCGCGGTCGCCGTCGGCGCCGGGCGGCGGCAGCTCTCCTACGCCGGACTGGACGAGCGGGCCAACCGCCTGGCCCACCACCTGGTGGCGCTCGGCGTGACCCCGGGCGCGCGGGTGGTGCTGGCGATGGAGCGGGGCCCGCTGCTGCCGGTGGCGATGCTGGCCGTGCTGAAGGCTGGCGGGGCGTACGTGCCGCTGGCCCCCGACCTGCCGGCCGAGCGGGTGCGCCTGGTGGCCGAGGACACCGGGGCGCCGGTGCTGCTGACCACCTCCGCCACCGCCGGACGGCTGCCGGCCACCGGCGCGACGGTGGTGGAACTCGACCGCGCCTGGCCGGAGATCGAGCGCCGGCCGGCCGTCGAACCGGAGGTCCGGGTCGAACCCGAGGACCTGGCGTACGTCATCTACACCTCCGGCTCCACCGGGGTGCCCAAGGGCGTGATGGTCTCGCACCGCTCGCTCGCCGACCTCTGCGCCTGGCACCGGCGGGCGTACCGGATCGTGCCCGGGGACCGGGCCGCCCAGCTGGCCGGGCTCGGCTTCGACGCGGCGCAGTGGGAGCTCTGGCCGTACCTGGTCGCGGGGGCCCGGGTCGACCTGCCGGAACCGGAGGTCCTGGAGGACCCGGCGGCCCTGGTGGACTGGTTCGCCCGGACCGGGACGACGGTCTGCTTCCTGCCCACCCCGCTGGCCGAGGTCCTGCTGGAACAGCCGGGCCTGGCCGGCACCTCCCTGCGCACCGTGCTCACCGGCGGCGACGTGCTGCACCGCCGCCCCGCCGCGGGCCTGCCGTTCCGGCTGGTCAACAACTACGGGCCGACCGAGGCCACCGTCGTCGCCACGGCCGGGGACGTGACCCCCGGCGACGACGAGGGCCGCCCGCCCGGCATCGGCGGGCCGGTCGACAACACCGCCGCCTACGTGCTCGACGCGTACGGGCAGCCCGTCCCGGTCGGCGTGCCCGGCGAACTCCACCTGGCGGGCGCCGGGTTGGCCCGCGGCTACCTCGGCCGGCCGGACCTGACCGCCGAGCGCTTCGTCGCCTGCCCGTTCGGCCCGCCCGGGTCGCGGATGTACCGCACCGGGGACCTGGTGCGCCGCCGGCCGGACGGGACGCTCGACTACCTCGGCCGGGTGGACACCCAGGTCAAGGTGCGCGGGTTCCGGATCGAGCTGGGCGAGATCGAGAGCCGGCTGGGCGCTCTGCCGCTGGTCGCGCAGTGCGCCGTCACGCCGACCGCCGACGGCCGCCGGCTGCTCGGGTACGTCACCCCCGAACCGGGCGCCGAGCTGCGGACGGAGACGCTCACCGCCCGCCTGCGGGAGCTGCTGCCCGGCTACATGGTGCCGGACGTCCTCACCGTCCTGGACCGGATGCCGCTCACCCCGAACGGGAAGGTCGACCGGCGGGCGCTGCCCCTCCCGGAGGCCGCCCCGGCGACGGAGGCGGAGCCGGCCGGGCCGGTCACCGAGACCGAGCGCGCCCTGGCGGGGATCTGGGCCGAGGTGCTCGGCGTCGAGCGGATCGGCGTGCGGGACAACTTCTTCGCCCTCGGCGGCGACTCGATCCTCAGCCTCCAGGTGGTCGCCCGGGCCCGGCGGGCCGGCCTGCGGCTCACCTCCAAGGACCTGTTCCGCCGGCCGACGGTCGCCGAGCTGGCGGACGGGCTGGCGGACGGGCCGGAGCCCGGGCAGCCGGCCCCGGCGCCGTCCGGGACCGACCGGGCGACGGGGCCCGCGCCGCTGACGCCGATCCAGCACCTCTACTTCGAGCACGTCCACGCCGACGGCGCGGCGGCCTTCAACCAGTTCGTCACCGTCGAACTCGCCGAGGCCCCGGACGAGTCGGCGCTGCGCACCGCCCTGGCGGCCCTGGTCGAGCAGCACGACGCGCTGCGGACGCACTTCGCCCGGGCCGCCGACGGCCGCTGGTCGCAGCAGCGCGCCGCCGCCGGCGCCGAGCTGCTGCGGGTGGTGGACGCCGCCGGGCTCCCGGACGCGGAGGCCGTGGCCGCCGCCGCCGAGGAGGCCCAGCACGCCCTGGACCCGGTCGAGGGCCCGCTGCTGCGCGCCGTCCTGTCCGCCACCGAGGGCGGCCCGGCCCGACTGCTGCTCACCGTCCACCACCTGGCGGTCGACGGGGTGTCCTGGCGGGTCCTGCTGGAGGACCTGGAGACGGCCTACCGGCAGGCCCTGGCCGGCGGCCCGGTCGAGCTCGGCGCGCGCGGCGGTTCGGTCCGGGACTGGGCGCGCCGCTTCACCGCGCTGACCGCCGGGGGCCGCTTCGACGGCGAACTCGACCACTGGCGGCGGGTCTTCGCCCAGGCCGAGCACCGGCTGCCGCGGGACGCCGAGGGCCCCAACCCGGTCGCCGCGACCGGGGAGGTGCGGGTCCGGCTGGACGCCGCCACCACCGAGGCGCTGCTGCGGGACGTCCCCGAGGTGTACCGCACCGAGGTCAACGACGTCCTGCTGGCCGCCCTCGCCCCGGTGCTGGCCCGCTGGACCGGCCGGCCGCGCACGGTGATCGCCCTGGAGGGGCACGGCCGCGAGGAGCTCTTCGACGACCTGGACCTCTCCCGTACGGTCGGCTGGTTCACCTCCTACTTCCCGGTGCTGCTGGACGGCGGCCCGGCCGAGGCCGGCCCGGGCGGCCTGCTGAAGTCGGTCAAGGAGCAGCTGCGGGCGGTGCCCGGCCGCGGCCTGGGCTACGGCGCGCTGCGCCGCACCGCCGGGGCTCCGGAGCTGGCCGCCGACCCGCTGCCGCAGTTCGGCTTCAACTACCTGGGCCGCTTCGGCGGTGCCGCGCCCGGCGGGCTGTACCGGACGGTGTCCGGGATCGGCCTGTACCAGGACGGCGGGGGCACCCGGCTGCACCTGGTCGACGTGGTCGGCGCGGTCCGGGACGGGCGGCTGGAGTTCAGCTGGCAGTACGGCGAGCGGGTGCACCGCCGGGAGACCGTCGAGCGGCTCGCCCACGAGTACCTCGACGCGCTCGCCGGGCTGGTCGCGCACTGCGCCGAGCCGGGGGCCGGCGGCCGCACCCCGTCCGACCACCCGCTGGCCGGGCTGGACCAGGAGACGCTGGACCGGCTGGTCGGCGACGGACGGCAGGTCGCGGACGTCTACCCGCTCACACCGATGCAGAGCGGCATGCTCTTCCACAGCCTGGTGGACCAGCGGCGCGGACTGTACCTGGAGCAGAACCACTTCGAGCTGTCCGGCGTCCGGCGTCCCGAGCTGCTCGGCCCGGCCTGGCAGCGGGTGGTGGACCGCACGCCGGTGCTGCGCACCGCGCTGCGCTGGGACGGCCTGCCGGAGCCGTTGCAGGTGGTCCGGACCTCCGCCGCGCTGGAGGTGACCCGGCTGGACTGGACGGAGCTGGACGAGGCCGGCCGCCACGAGGCGGTCGAGCGGTTCCTGCGCGAGGACCGCGAGCGCGGGCTCGACTTCGCCACCGCGCCGCTGACGCGGATCGCGGTCGCCGTCCTGGACGACAGCCGGGTCCGGGTGTTCTGGACCTTCCACCACGTGCTGCTGGACGGCTGGAGCGCGGCCCGGCTGCTGGCGGAGGTGCTCACCGAGTTCTCCGCCCTGGCCTCGGGCCAGGAGGGCCAGGAGGGCCAGGAGGGCCGGGAGGGCCGGGAGGCCCCGGAGGCGGCCGGCCGCGGCCGCGCCCCCGTGCGGCGCCGCCCGTTCCGGGACCACGTGGCCTGGCTGCGCGGGCTGGAGCCCGGGGCCGGCGAGGAGTACTGGCGGGGCGTGCTGGCGGGCTGGGAGTCGCCGACCCCGCTGCCGTACGACCGGCCCCCGGCGGCGGGCCGCCGCGGCGCCTCCTCGGCGGAGGTGGCCCTGGGCCTGTCGGCCGAGCTGTCCGAGCGGCTGAACGCGGTGGCGCGCGAGGCGCGGGTGACGCTGAACACGGTGCTGCAGGGCGTCTGGGCGCTGCTGCTGGCCCGCTACAGCGGCGAGTCGCGGGTCTGCTTCGGCGCCACGGTGTCGGGCCGGTCGGCGGAGCTGGACGGCGTGGACGACATGATCGGGCTGTTCATCAACACCCTGCCGGTCCGGGTCGAGGCCGATCCCGGCGCCGAACTGGTCGACTGGCTGCGGAAGTTGCAGGACGACCAGGCCCAGGCCCGGCAGTACGAGCAGGTGCCGCTGACCCGGCTGAAGCAGTGGGTGGCCCCGCACAGCGACGCCGAGCTGTTCGACAGCGTGGTGATCTTCGAGAACTACCCGGTGGACGACCGGCTGGCGGCCGACTTCGGGCTGGAGCTGGTCGGCATCAAGGCGCGCAGCGGCACCAACTTCCCGCTGAACCTGGTCGCCTACGCCGAGGGCGGGCTCTCGCTGCTGCTGCACTACGACCCCGGCTGCTTCGACGCCGCCACGGTCGAGCGGATGGCCGGCCACCTGGAGGTGCTGCTCGCGGCGGTCGCCGAGAACCCGCACCGGCCGCTCGGCCGGCTGCCGGTGCTCACCGCGGCGGAGCGGCACACCCTCGGGACGGAGTGGAGCGGCACCGTCACCGCGGACGTCGTCGACCGCCGGGTGGAGCAGGTGATCGCCGAGCTGGCGGAGCGTCAGCCCGACGCCGCCGCACTGGTCTCGGGCGACACCGTGGTCAGCTACGCCGAACTCGACCGGCGGGCCAACCGGCTCGGCCACCACCTGGCGGCGCTCGGCGTCGGCCGGGGCGACGTGGTCGGGATCGCGCTGGAACGCGGTCCGGAGGCGGTGCCGGCCATCCTCGGCGTGCTCAAGGCCGGTGCCGGCTACCTGCCGCTGGACCCCGGCTTCCCGCCGGAGCGGCTGAACGGCATGCTGGCCGAGGTCCGTCCGCCGGTGCTGCTGACCCGGCGGGAGCTGGCCGACCGGTTCGCCGGGAACGGCACGGCCGTGGTCTGCCTGGACGAGGAGGAGGCGGCGATCGCCGCCCGGCCGTCCACCGCGCCGGAGACCGGCGCCGGCCCGCGCGACCTCGCCTACCTGATGTTCACCTCGGGCTCCACCGGCCGCCCCAAGGGCGTGATGATCGAGCACCGCTCGCTGTACAACATCGTGCTGATGGCCGGCCGGGCCTACGGGCTGGGCCCGGGCAGCCGGGTGCTGCAGTTCTACACGCTCAGCTTCGACGGAGGCGTCTGGGACGTCTTCAAGACCCTGGTGGCGGGCGCCACCCTGGTGTTGGCCCGGCCCGACGCGGTGCAGAGCCCGGAGCTGCTGCAACGGCAGCTGCGCGAGGACCGGATCGGCGCCCTGACGGTGCCACCGGCCCTGCTGCCCGCGCTGGACCCGGGCGCGCTGCCGGACCTGGCCGTGCTCGGCGTGGCCGGCGACGTGCTGCCGCCGGAGCCGGCCGAGGAGTGGTCGCACGGCCGGCGCCTGTTCAACATCTACGGCCCGACCGAGACCGCGATGGCGGTCTCCATGTTCCCGGTCGAGCCCGGCGCCGGGCACCGGACCGTCCCGCTCGGCCGGTCCGCGCCGAACGTCCGGGTGCACGTCCTGGACCCGGCCCTCGCGCTGGTGCCGGTGGGCGTCACCGGTGAGCTGTACATCGGCGGGGTCGGGCTGGCCCGGGGCTACTTCGACCAGCCCGGGCTGACCGCCGGCCGGTTCGTCGCCGACCCGTTCGGCCCGCCCGGCTCCCGGCTCTACCGCACCGGCGACCTGGTGCGCTGGAACGCCGACGGGCGGCTGGAGTTCGCGGGCCGGGCGGACCAGCAGGTGAAGATCCGCGGCTTCCGGGTGGAGCCGGCCGAGGTGGAGAACGCGCTGCTCGGCCTGGACGGGGTCGGCGAGGCGGTCGTGGTCGCCCGCGAGGAGGAGTCCGGGCACAAGCGCCTGGTCGCCTACCTGGTGCCCGCTCCCGACGGTCCGGCGCTCGACTCCGCCGCGCTGCGCCGGGCGGCCGCCGCCGCCCTGCCGGGCCACCTGGTGCCCTCGGCCTTCGTGGTCCTGGCGGCCCTGCCGCTGAACCCCACCGGCAAGGTCGACCGCAGGGCGCTGCCGGCGCCGACCCGCCGGGACACCGTGGCGGACGGCTACCTGGCGCCCCGGACCCCCACCGAGGAGGCACTGGCCCGGATCTGGGCCGAGGTGCTCGACACCGAGCGGATCGGGGCCGAGGACAACTTCTTCGACCTCGGCGGGGACTCCATCACGAGCCTGCGGCTGATGTCGCGGATGACGGGGGCGTTCGGCGTCGAGCTCTCGCCGGCGGACTTCTTCGACCGGCCGACGGTGGCCGCCCTCGCGGAAGTCCTGGAGGAAAAGATCCTGAGCAGTCTGGAAGCAGCGGTAGGGGGCGGTACGCATGGCAGGGCATGACGGAAAGGACACCGTGGACGGCGCCGCTTCGAGGGAGGCCCGGATGGCCGCGCTGCCGGCCCACCTCCGGGAACTGCTGCGCGGCCGGCTGATGGGCCGGGCGCAGGAGGAGCCGGAGCGGGACCGGATCACCCCGGTCCCCCGGGAGGGCGGCTCCCCGATCTCCTCGGCCCAGCAGCGGCTCTGGTACCTGCACGAGATCGACCCGGAGAGCGTCGAGTACAACACCCTGCGGGCGGTCCGGCTGAGCGGCGCGCTCGACCCGGCGGCGCTGCGGGCCGCGCTGGACCTGCTGGTGGCCCGGCACGAGTCGCTGCGGACGGTCTTCGACGCGGTGGACGGGGCCGGCCTGCAGCACGTCCGGCCGGCCGGGGCGGTGCCGCTCCCGGTCGTCGACCTGTCCCGACTGCCCGACGCCGAACGGGAGTCCGCCGTCCGGGACGCGCTGCTGGCGGAGGCGATGCTGCCCTTCGACCTGCGGACCGGGCCGGTGTTCCGGGCCGGGCTGCTGCGGCTGGGCGAGCACGAGCACGTCCTGGTGCTGGGCATGCACCACATCGTCACTGACGGCTGGTCGCTCGGCGTCCTGGTCGGCGACCTGGCCGCGCTGTACTCCGCCGAGACCACCGGACGGACCGCCGAGCTGCCCGAACTCACCGTGCAGTACGCGGACTTCGCCGCCTGGCAGCGGGACCGGGCGGCCGGCGGGGCGCTGCGCGGGCAGCTGGACCACTGGCGGGAACAGCTGGCCGGCCTCGCCCCGCTCGACCTGCCGACCGACCTCCCCCGCCCGCCGGTGCGCAGCGGGGCCGGCGCCCTGCACGAGTTCCGGGTGCCCGCCGAACTGACCGCCCGGCTGCGCGGGTTGGCCCGCGACGGCGGTGCCAGCCTGTTCATGGCCCTGGTCGCCGGGGTGCAGCTGCTGCTGTCCCGCTGGGCGGGCCGCGACGACGTCGCGGTGGCGACCGCGGTCTCCGGCCGGGGCCGGACCGAGACCGAGCAGCTGGTCGGCTTCTTCGTCAACAACCTGGTGCTGCGCGGCCGGATCGACGAGTCCCGGTCGTTCGCCGAGCTGCTGGACTCGGTCCGGGCCACCGTGCTGGCGGCCCTCACCCACCAGGAGGTCCCCTTCCAGCAGGTGGTCGAGGCGCTCCGGCCGGAACGCGACTCCAGCCGGCCGGCGCTGGCCGAGGTGGCGGTGAACCTGCACAACACCCCCGAACCCGTCGCCGCACCGGCCGGCCTGCGGATCGAGGAGGTCCCGCCGCCGGTGGTCACCAGCAGCGCGGACCTCTCCTTCGACTTCTTCGAACGGGACGGGGAGCTGACCGGCTACCTCGGGTACAGCACCGACCTGTTCACGCCGCCGACGGTGGCGCGGCTGGCCGGCCACCTGCTGGGCCTGCTCGGGCAGATCGCCCGGGCACCCGGCGAACCGCTCGCCGGCCTGTCGATGCTCGGCCCGGACGAGCGGCACCGGCTGGTCGAGGAGTGGAGCGGCACGGGGGAGGAGCGGGAGCCCCGGACCGTACCGGAGCTCTTCGCGGCGCAGCTCGCCCGCGACCCGTCCGCGCCCGCCCTGGTCTCCGACGGGGAGACCGTCAGCTACGCCGAACTCGACCGGCGGGCCAACCGGCTGGCGCACCTGCTGATCGCCCGGGGCGCCGGACCGGAGCGGCTGGTCGCGATCGGCCTGCCGAGGTCGGTGGCGGCGGTGGTCGCGGTGCTGGCCGTGCTGAAGACCGGCGCCGCGTACCTGCCGCTGGACCTCGACCACCCGCGGGAGCGGCTCCGGCTGGTGCTCGACGACGCCGCGCCCCTCCTGCTGGTGACCGAGACGGCCCATGCCGGGCGGCTCGCCTCCGCGGCGGAGCCGATCGCCCTGGACGCGCCGCTGACCGTCGCCGGGCTCGCCGCGCTCCCCGACACCGCGCCCGAGCCGGCCGAGCCCCTGCTCCCGGCACACCCCGCCTACGTCATCTACACCTCGGGCTCGACCGGCCGCCCCAAGGGCGTGGTCGTCACCCACGCCGGCGTCCACGGCCTGGTGGCCGGCCAGTGCGCCCACTTCGGCACCGGGCCGGACACCCGGGTGCTCCAGTTCGCCTCCCTCTCCTTCGACGCCGCCTTCTCCGAGATCGGCACGGCCCTGCTCTCCGGCGGCGCCCTGGTGGTCGCGGGCAAGGGCGAGCTGGTGCCCGGCGAACCGCTGGCCGCGCTGCTCACCCGGCACCGGGTCACCCACGTCACCCTGCCGCCGAGCGCCCTGACGGCGCTCCCGGCGGAGCGGGTCCCGGCCGGCCTCACCCTGGTCGTGGCCGGCGAGGCCTGCCCGCCCGCGCCGGCCGCGGCCTGGTCGGCCGGCCGGCGGATGATCAACGCGTACGGGCCGACCGAGTCGACGGTCTGCGCGACGATGAGCGCACCGCTCGACCCGGCCGCCCTCGGCGACGGCCCGGTCCCGATCGGCCGCCCGCTGCCCGGGGTCCGGGTACGGGTGCTGGACGGCCGGCTCCGCCCGGTCCCGGCTGGTGTCCCGGGCGAGGTCTACCTCTCCGGACGGGCCCTGGCCCGCGGCTACCTGGGCCGGTACGACCTGACCGCCGAGCGCTTCGTCGCCGACCCGTACGGCGCGCCGGGCACCCGGATGTACCGCACCGGCGACCGCGCCCGGTGGCTGGCGGACGGCACCCTGGACTACCTCGGCCGGGCCGACGACCAGGTCAAGCTGAGGGGTTTCCGGATCGAGCCCGGCGAGATCGAGGCGGTGCTCGCCCGGCACCCCGGGGTGACCTCCGCCGCCGTCGCCGTCAAGCAGGACGGGCGCGGCACCCGCCGGCTGGTCGCGTACCTGGTGGTCGGGGCCGACGGCCCGGACGCGGGCCGGCTGCGGGAGCACGCCCGCGAGCAGCTGCCCGAGTACATGGTGCCGGCGGCGTTCGTGCTGCTGGACCGGCTGCCGCTGAACGCCAACGGCAAGGTCGACCGGCGGGCCCTGCCCGACCCGGAGCTGCGCCGCGACCAGGCCGCCTCGCGGGTCGCGCCCCGCAACCCGGCCGAGGAGACCCTGGTACGGATCTGGCGGGAGCTGCTCGGCGTCGAGGAGATCGGCGTCGAGGACAACTTCTTCGACCTCGGCGGCGACTCCATCCTCAGCCTCCAGGTGGTCGCCCGGGCCCGCGAGGCGGGCCTGTCGATCACCGCCCGGCAGACCTTCCTGCGGCAGACCGTCGCCGAACTCGCCGCCGAGGCCGCGGAAGCCGCGCAAGCCGCCGGGGCGGCCGGGGCCGCGCGGGCGGAGGGGACCGCGGCCGAGCGGGGCCCGGCGACCGGCGAGGTGCCGCTGACCCCGATCCACCACTGGTTCTTCGAGCGGCTCACCGACAGCCTCGACCGGTTCAACCAGGCGGTGTGCCTCGAACTGCCCGCCGAGGGCGCCGACGAGGCCGCGCTGCGGGCCGCGCTCGACGCGCTGGTCCGGCACCACGACGCGCTCCGGCTGCGCGCCGAGCGCACCGACGGGCGGTGGCGGCTGCACCAGCCCGCCGAGGGCGCCGCCGACTTCGAGCGGATCGAGCTCGCCGGCCTCGACCCGGAGCTCCGGGAGGCCGCCGTCCGGGAGCTCGTGGAACGGGCCCAGAGCGGCTTCCCGCTGGCGGACGGACCGCTGCTGCGCGCCTGGCTGATCCTGCCCGGCGAGGGCGAGGGCGAGGGCGAGGGCGAGGGCGAGGGCGAGGGCGAGGGCGAGGGCGAGGACCGGCCGCCGCGGCTCCTGCTGGTCGCCCACCACCTGGTGGTGGACGCGCTGTCCTGGCAGATCCTGCTCGCCGACCTGGAGACCGGCTACCGGCAGGCCCGGCAGGGCGGGCCGATCGTCCTGCCGCCCCGGAGCACCTCCTTCCAGGAGTGGGCCGCCCGGCTCGGCGAGCACACCCGGTCCGGCGGTTTCGCCGGCCAACTGGCCTACTGGGACGGGGTGGAGGCGGCCGCGGCGGCCGCCGCCCCGCTGCCGGTGGACCGCGCCGGGGCGAACACCGCGGGCTCGGCCCGCACGGTCTCGGTCCGGCTGGACGCCGACCGCACCGACGCGCTGCTGCGCAAGGTGCCGGGCGTCTACCGGACCCAGGTCAACGACGTGCTGCTCAGCGCGCTCTGGCGGGCGGTCTCCGGCTGGACCGGGGACGGCACCGTGGCGGTCGCGCTGGAGGGACACGGCCGGGAGGACCTGTTCGCCGACGTCGACCTCTCCCGCACGGTCGGCTGGTTCACCACCCTGTTCCCGGTCGTGCTGACCGCCCCGGTCGGCGCCGGCTGGGGCGAGGTGCTCAGGACCGTCAAGGAACGGCTGCGGGCCGTGCCGTCCAACGGCCTCGGCTACGGCGCGCTGCGTCGGCTGGGCGGGACGGAGGCCGCGAGCGCCGCCGCCGAGCCCGGGATCAGCTTCAACTACCTGGGCCGGCTGGACGCGGGGGCGGCGCCGTCCGGGCTGTTCCTCGGCCGGCTGCCGGTCGAGGGGCACGAGCGCGCCGCCGGCCAGGCCCGGCACCAGCTGCTGGAGGTCAACGGCTGGGTCGCGGACGGGCAGCTGGAGTTCCACTGGGTGTACTCCGGCGAGCTGCACGAGGAGTCCACGGTGCGGCGGGTGGCCGAGGCCTTCCTGACCGCGCTGGGGGAGATCGTCGAGCACTGCGCCACCCCGGGTGCGGGCGGCTGCTCCCCCTCGGACTTCCCGCTCGCCGCGCTGGACCAGGCCACCGTCGACCGGCTGGTCGGCGACGGCCGCTCGGTCGAGGACGTCTACCCGCTCACCGCGGCCCAGAGCGGCATGCTCTTCCACGCCCTCGCCGAGACCGGCCGGGACATGTACACCGGGCACTTCGGGGTCCGGCTGGACGGGGTCGGGGACGTGGCCGCGCTGGCCGGGGCCTGGCAGCGGACGGTGGACCGCACCCCGGTGCTGCGTACCGCCGTGGTCTGGCAGGACGTCCCCGAGCCGCTCCAGGTGGTGCGCACCGGCGTCCGGGTGCCGGTCGAGCACCTCGACCTGCGGGCGCTGCCCGAGCCGGAGCGGGAGGCCGAGCTGGACCGGCTCTGGGCCGAGCGGACCGGGCAGAGCCTCGACCTCGCCGCCGCCCCGCTGATCCGGGTGGGCATCGTCCGGCTCACCGACGACGCGGTGGCGGTGTTCTGGTCGACCCACCACATGATGCTGGACGGCTGGAGCTTCGCCGGGGTGCTGTCCGACGTCTTCCGGGAGTACGCGCGGCTCACCGGCGGACCGGTCGGTCCGGCCCCGGCGCGCCGCCCGTACCGCGACTACGTCCAGTGGCTGGCCGGGCAGGACGACGCCGAGGCCGAGCGGTACTGGCGCGGCGTGCTGGACGGCTTCTCGGTGCCCACCCCGCTGCCCTTCGACCGGCAGCCCGTGCGGGCGCACGGCACCCGGTCCTCCCGCGAGGAGCGGGTGGGCCTCGGCCCGGAGCGCTCCGGCCTGCTGTACGAGGCGGCCCGGGCCGCGCGGCTGACCGTGAACACCCTGGTCCAGGGCGCCTGGGCGGTGCTGCTCGCGCACTACGGCGGCGAGCCCGAGGTGTGCTTCGGCGCCACCGTCTCCGGCCGCCCGGCGACCCTGCCCGGGGCGGAGCACATGGTCGGGCTGTTCATCAACACCGTGCCGGTGCGGGTCTCGGTCGACGCCGCGGCGGAGACCGCCGAGTGGCTGCGCGGCCTCCAGGCGGCCCAGGTGGAGGCGCGCCAGTACGAGCACGTGGACCTGACCCGGATCCAGCGCTGGAGCGGCGGCCCGAGCGGCCTCTTCGACAGCATCGTGGTCTTCGAGAACTACCCGTACGACGAGGCGGAGGCGGCCCGGTCGGGCCTGCGGGTCGGCGCGTACCGGGGTGACGAGCACACCAACTTCGCGCTCACCCTGACCGCCCACGCGGGTGAGGAGCTGCGGCTGGCGATCGGCTACGACCCGGCGCTCTTCGACCCGGAGACCGTCACCCGGATCGCCGGGCACCTCACCACCCTGCTGGAGGCGATCGCCGCGGCGCCGCACACCCCGGTGGGCGAGCTGCCGGTGCTCACCGAGGCCGAGCGGCACCGGCTGCTGGTGGAGTGGAACGACACCGCGACCCGCCTGCCGCGCCCGCGCACCGTGCCCGTGCTGTTCGCCGAGCAGGCCGCCCGCACCCCGGACGGGATCGTGGTGGCGGACGGCGAAGGAGAATTGACGTACCGTCAGCTCGACGAGCGGGCCAACCGCCTGGCGCACCACCTGAAGGGCCTCGGGGTGGCGCCCGGGGTGCTGGTGGGCGTCTGCGTCAGCCGCGGCGTCGACGCGGTGGTCGCCCTGCTCGCGGTGCAGAAGGCCGGCGGCGCGTTCGTCCCGCTGGACCCGGAGTACCCGGCGCAGCGGCTGCGGCAGATGCTCTCGGACGCCGACGCCCCGGTGGTGGTCACCGAGGAGCGGCTGCTCGACCGGGTCGCCGGGCACCGGGCGCGGATCGTCTGCCCGGACCGCGACCGGCGCCTGCTGGAGGCCCTGCCGGCGACCGCGCCGGAGGGCGGTGCGGCCCCGGACGACCTCGCCTACGTGATCTACACCTCCGGCACCACGGGCCGGCCCAAGGGCGTCATGGTCGAGCACCGGCACGTCTACCACATGGTCAACGGCTGGGACGCCCGCTACGGCCTCACCGCGCTGCGGCCCCGGGTGCTCTCGGTCTCCAGCCTCTCGGTGGACCTCTTCTTCTCCGACTTCCTGCTGGCCGCCCTGTTCGGCGGCACCATGACGATCTGCCCGGCGAAGTCGGTGAGCGACCCGGTCGCCCTGGTCGACCTGCTGCTGGCCGACCGGTCCGAGCTGATGATCACGGTGCCGACCCTGGCCCGCGCCATGGTCGCCGAACTCGGCTGGCGCGGCGTCAGGCCGGAGTCGCTGAAGGTGCTGATGGTCGGCTCCGAGGGCTGGCCCGCCGACGCGGCCGCCGAGGTGCTGGCCGGGCTCGCCCCCGGCACCGTGCTGGTCAACGCCTACGGCTCCACCGAGACCACGGTCGACTCCACGGTGTTCCGGCTCGGCGGCGACCCGCTGGGCGACGCGGCCTTCGTGCCGATCGGCCGTCCGCTCGCCAACACCCGGATCTACGTCCTGGACCGCGACCTGCGGCCGGTGCCGACCGGGGTGGTGGGCGAGTGCTGGATCGCCGGCGACGGCGTCTCCCGGGGCTACCTCAACCGCCCCGAACTGACCGCCGAGCGCTTCCGGACCGACCCCTTCGTCACGGCGGAGGGCGCCCGGATGTACCGCACCGGCGACCTCGCCCGCTGGCGGGCCGACGGCAACCTGGAATGCCTGGGCCGGGCCGACGACCAGGTGAAGATCCGCGGGTTCCGGGTGGAGCTCGGCGAGGTCGAGGCCGCGCTGGCCCGCCACCCCGCCGTGCACTCCGCCGCCGCGGCCGTCCGCCGGGACGAGGGCGGCCCGGCCCGGCTGGTCGGGTACGTGGTCCCGGCCGGACCGGTGCCCGAGCCCGCCGGGTTCCGGTCCTTCCTCGCCGAGAGCCTGCCGGCCGCGGCCGTGCCCACCGCCTACGTGGTGCTGGACGCGCTGCCGATGACGCCCAGCGGCACGGTCGACCGGCGGGCGCTGCCCGCCCCGGCCGCCCCGGACACCGCCGACCTCCCGTACACCGCCCCGCGCACCGGCACCGAGGAGCTGCTGGCCGGCATCTGGGCCGAGGTGCTCGGTGTCGCCCGGGTCGGCGCCGAGGACGGCTTCTTCGACCTCGGCGGGGACTCGATCCTGAGCATCCGGGTGATCTCCCGGATCCGCGCCTCCCTCGGGCTCGCCGTCTCCCCCCGGCAGCTGTTCGACACGCCCACCGTGGCCGGGCTGGCCGCCTGGCTGGACGGGCAGGGCGTCGCCGGGACGGCCGGCCCGGTGCCGGTCGACCGGAGCGGTCCGCTCCCGCTCTCCTCCGCCCAGCAACGCCTCTGGTTCCTGCACGACTTCGCGCCCGGGGGCACCGAGTACAACACCGTGCTCGGGCTGCGGCTGGACGGGCCGCTGGACGTCGACGCGCTGCGCGCGGCGCTCGCCGCCCTGGTCGCCCGGCACGAGCCGCTGCGGACCGTCTACCACACCGTGGAGGGCCGCGGCGTCCAGCTGGTCCGGCCCGCCGAGCGGCCCGAACTGCTGCTCTTCGAGCCGGGCCCGGCGGCCGCGGGTGATGCCGAGGGCTCGGCGGCCGCGGGCGGTACCGAGGACACGGCGGCCGCGGGCGGTGCCGAGGACGCGGCGCAGGAGTGGCTCCACGAACGGATCGGGCAGCCCTTCGACCTGCGCGAGGGCCCGGTGCTGCGGGCCGCGCTGGCCCGGACCGGCCCGGACCGGCACCTGCTCGCGCTGGTCATCCACCACATCGCCACCGACGGCTGGTCGATGGACCTGCTGGCCCGCGACCTCGGCGCCTGCTACACGGCCGCGCTGGAGGGAACCGCGGCCGTCCTCCCGCCGCTGCCGGTGCAGTACGCCGACTACGCCGTCTGGCAGCGCGAGCGGCTGGACACCCCGGAACAGCGCCACCACCTGGAGTACTGGCGGGAGCGGCTGGCCGGGCTCGCCCCGCTGGAGCTGCCCACCGACCGGCCGCGCCCGGCGGTCCGGGAGACCGCGGGGGCGATGCTCGCCGTCGACCTGCCCGAGTCGCTGGCGGACCGGCTCCGGGCACTGGCCCGGCGGCAGGACGCCACCCTGTTCATGGCCCTGGTCGCCGCCGTCCAGGTGGTGCTGTCCCGGGCGTCGGGGCAGTCGGACCTCGCCGTCGGCACCCCGACCTCCGGCCGGGGCCGCCCCGAACTGGAGGACATGGTCGGCTTCTTCGTCAACACGGTGGTGCTGCGCACCGCCGTCGACGAGACGCTGACCTTCCCGGAGCTGCTCGGCCGGGTGCGGGAGACCGTCCTGGAGGCCTTCGTCCACGAGGAGACGCCGTTCGACCAGCTGGTCGAGGCGCTCCGACCGGACCGCGACCCCAGCCGCAACGCCCTGGTCGAGGTCATGGTCGGCCTGGAGACCGACCGTTCCGGCGAGATCCGGCTGCCCGGCGTCCGGGCCGAGCCGACGCCGCTGGTCAGCTCCGAGATCAGCCATGACCTGAGCTTCAACTTCTACGAGCAGCAAGGGCGGTTGAAGGCGGTGATCGGCTACAGCACCGCCCTGTTCGACCCCGGCACCGTCGCGGCGCTGGCCGAGCAGCTGCGGGCCTTGCTGGCCGGCGCGGTCACCGGCCACCGCCGCCTGGCGGACCTTCCGCTGCCGGCCGCGGCGGAGTCCCTCGTCGGGCCGGAACTGCCGGGCCCGGCCGAAGGGTTCGTCGAGGGCTTCGAACGGCGGGCCGCCGACACCCCCGGGCTGACCGCGCTGGTCGGCCCGGACGGCACGCTGACCTTCGCCGAGGCCAACGCCCGGGCGAACCGGCTGGCGCACCGGCTGATCGCCCGGGGCATCGGCCCCGGGCAGCTGGTCGCCGTGGCCGGGGTCCGGGCGGTGAGCACCGTGGTGGCGGTCCTCGCGGTGCTGAAGGCCGGCGCCGGGTACCTCCCGGTCGACCCCGCGATGCCCGCCGAGCGCGTCGCGTTCATGCTCGACGACGCCGGGCCGGCCCTGGTCGTGGGCGACCTGCCGGGCGGGCCGCACGGCGTGCCGGTCCTCGACGACCCGCACCCGACGGCCGGGCCGGCCGGGAACCCGACCGACGCCGACCGCACCGGGCCGCTGCGCCCCGACCACCCGGCCTACGTCATCTTCACCTCCGGCTCCACCGGCCGGCCCAAGGGCGTCCTGGTCGAGCACGCCCAGTTCGCCAACTTCTGCCGCGCCATGGACGAGCGGATCGGCGGTGGCCCCGGTGACACCTGGCTGGCCGTCACCAGCCTCTCCTTCGACATCTCCACCCTCGAACTGCTGTGGACCCTCACCCGGGGCTACCGCGTCGTGGTCGCGGCCGGATCCACCGCCGACTGGGCCGCCCACCGCCGCCTGGACCCCACCCACCTGCAGTGCACGCCGTCCTACGCCCGGATGCTGCTCGCCGACACCGAGGGCCGCGCCCTCGTCGGCGGGCTGCGCCGGATGCTGGTCGGCGGCGAGGCCCTCGACCGCGGCCTGGCCCGCGAACTGGCCGCGCTCTGCCCGGGCGAGGTCGTCAACATGTACGGCCCGACCGAGACGACCGTCTGGTCCGCGACCTGGACGCTGGAGGCCGGCGCGCTGGAGCGGGGCGAGGTCTCGCTCGGCACGCCCGTTCTCAACACCGTCCTCCACGTGCTGGACCGGTACGGCCGCCGGGTGCCGCGCGGCACCCGGGGCGAGCTGTGGATCGGCGGCCTCGGCGTCGCCCGCGGCTACCACGAGCGCCCCGAGCTGACCGCCGAGCGCTTCACGCAGGACCCGTACGCCACCGGACCCGGCGCCCGGATGTACCGCACGGGCGACCTGGTGCGCTACCGCGCGGACGGCAGCCTGGAGTTCTGCGGCCGCATCGACGCGCAGGTCAAGCTGCGCGGCCACCGGATCGAACTCGGCGAGGTCGAGGCCCTGTTGAAGGGCCACCCGACGGTGGCCGACGCCGCCGCGGTGGTCCGGCCCGGCCCGTCCGGCCCGCCGCAGCTGGTGGCCTACGTGACCCCGGCGGCGGCCGGGGCGCCCGATCCCGCGGAGCTGCGCGCGTCCGCCCGCCGGGCCCTGCCGTCCGCCATGGTCCCCTCGGCCGTCGTGGTGCTGGACGCGCTCCCGCTCACCCCCAGCGGCAAGGTGGACCGGCGGGCCCTGCCCGCACCCGGGCCGGCCGCGGGCGCGGAGGGCGCGTACACGGCGCCGCGCACCGCGACCGAGCGGCTCCTCGCGGAACTCTGGGCGGACGTCCTCGGCCTCGAACGGGTCGGCGTGACCGACGACTTCTTCGAGTCGGGCGGCGACTCCATCCTGAGCATCCAGCTGGTCCACCGGATCCGGCGGGCCGGCCTGCGGGTGGCCTCCCGGGACCTCTTCCTGCACCCGACCGTCGCACAGCTGGCCGAGGTCGTCACCCCGGAGGCGGCCGCCGAGCCGGAGCGGGACGAGCCGGCGACCGGGGAGGTGCCGCTGACCCCGGCCCAGGCCGCCTTCCTGGGCGCCGACCCGGTCGCCCCGCACCACTTCACCCAGTCGGTGCTGATCGAGCTGGCCGACGACGTGGACGAGCCGGCCCTGCGCGCGGCCCTGGCCGAACTGCCCACCTTGCACGACGCGTTGAGCCTGCGCTACGAGCGCACCGGCGAGGGCTGGCGGCAGTTCGCGGTCGCCGCCGAAGCGGCCGACCCACTGGTGCGGCACGACCTGTCGGAGCTCCCCGAGCCGGAGCGGGCCGCGGCGGCGGAACGGCTGGCCGCCGAGGCGGACGCCGCCCTGGACCTGCGGGAGGGACCGCTGCTGCGCGCCCTGCTGTTCGACCTGGGGGCGGGCCACCGGCCCCGGCTCTTCCTCACCGCGCACCACCTGGTCGTCGACGCGGTCTCCTGGCGCATCCTGCTGGACGACCTGCGGAGCGCGTACCGGGCCCGGCACGGCGGCGGGCCGGCCGCGCCCCCGCTCCGCGGCGCCTCCTTCCGCCACTGGGCCGAGCGGTTGCGACGGCACACCCGGGAGGGCGGCTTCGACTCGGAGGCGCCCCACTGGGAGGCCGTCCGGCCGGCCGCCGAGCTGCCCCGGGACGGCGACGGGCCGAACCTGGCCGGCTCGGCGGACACCGTGACGGTCGGCCTGGAACCGGAGGAGACCGCGCGGTTCCTGCGCGCGGTCGGGCGGCTGCGCACCTCCGCCCGCGACCTGCTGCTCGCCGCGCTGGCCCGCACCCTCGGCGACTGGACCGGCGAGCGCCGGGTGCTGATCGACATCGAGGGGCACGGCCGTGAGGAGATCTTCGACGACCTCGAACTCTCCCGTACCGTCGGCTGGTTCACCACCGTCCACCCGGTCGCCCTGGAGCTGCCCGAGCCGGACGCCGACTGGCCGTCGCTCGCCAGGTCGGTGCGGCGCCAGCTGCGCGCGGTGCCGGGCAACGGCCTGGGCCACGGCGCCCTGCGGTACCTGAAGGAGCCGCCCGGCCCGGCCGCCCCGGCCGCGCAGGTGCTGTTCGACTACCACGGCCAGGCGGACCCGGTGGGCGCGGACGGCGACGGCGTGCTCTACCACGCCTTCCTCCCCTCCATCGGCCGGGACCGCAGCCCCGAGGCCGAGGCCGGCCACCTCCTGGAGGTGGTCGGGGCGGTGAACGGGGGCCGTCTGAGCCTCAGTTGGCACTACTCCCGGAACGTGCACCGCCGGACCACGGTCGAGCGGCTGGCCGAGGACCTGCTGGCCGAGCTGCGGTCGGCGGCCGGGCCCGCGGCGGGGCGGTGGGCATGAGCGGCGAGCTGACGAGGATCGAGGCGGTGGCCGTGGCGGACCAGGTGGTCGGGGACAGCCGGGTGGCAGTGGGGGAGCGGGGTGCCGTGGCGGGCCGGCCGGCCGTGGACGGCCGGGACCGGATCGGCGAGGCGGCGCTCTCCGCGCTGCTGGAACGCCTGTCCCGCGCGCACCGGGTCCCCGGTGCCCAGCTGGCCGTTCACCACGGCGGCCGCACCGTCTCGGTGGCCGTCGGGGAGCAGGTCCTCGGCGGCGGCCGGCCGGTCCGCCGGGACACGGCGTTCCCGCTCGCCTCGCTCACCAAGCCGTTCACCGCGGCCCTGGTGATGACCCTGGTGGCGGACGGGGAGGCCGAGCTGGACGACCTGGTGGCCCTCCACCTCCCGGAGGCGGGCCTGGACACCGCCGGGACCGTCCGGCAGGTGCTCAGCCACACCGCCGGACTGCCGGCGGCGCTGCCCGAGGACGCCGGGCGGACCGGCGGCGCCCGCCGCCGGGCGTCCCGGCACGCCGACCGGCAGGCCCCGGTGGCCGCCCCGGGCACGGCGTTCTCGTACTCCAACGTGGGCTACGCCCTGGCCGGCCTGGTGGTCGAGGAGACGACCGGCATGGACTGGTCGGAGGCGTTGGACGCGATCCTGCTCTCCCCGCTCGGCCTCGCCCCGGCCTTCGTCGGGGACGTGCGCGACCCGCGCGGCCGCACCTCGGCCGCCGGCCACGTGGTGCGCGGCCCGGGGCGGCGGACGCTCACGGTCGCCGAGCAGGACGTGCCGGTGGTCGAGGCGCCGGGCGGGTCGCTCGCGCTGAGCGCCGAGGAGGCCGTCCTGTTCGCCCGGCAGTTCCTGGCCCCGCCGGGGCCGCTGCTGGCCGCGGAGACGGTCGGCGAGATGTGCCGGGACCAGCTCGCCGGCGTCCCGTTCGGACCGTACGGGATGGCCGACGGCTGGGGGCTCGGCTGGGCCCGCTACCGGGAGGGCGGCCCGGACTGGTACGGCCACGACGGCACCGGGGACGGGATCTCCTGCCACCTCAGGTTCGAACCGGCCGAGGGCACCGTGGTGGCGCTCACCACCAACGCCGACACCGGCCAGAACCTCTGGGCCGAGCTGGTCGGCTGCCTGCGGGCCGCCGGACTCGCCGTCCCGGACCCGGGCCCCCGTGCCGCGGAGCCGGACGGCGGCCCGGTCCCGGCGCCCGAGGACTGCCTGGGCGACTACGCCAACGGGGACCTGCGGTACACGGTCTCCCCGGGCGGGCCCGGACTGCTGCTCGGTCTCGGCGGCCGGCCGCGGTACGAGCTCAGCTGCACGGCGGACCTGCGCTTCACCATGCGCGAGGCGGGCGGCGGTCCGGCCGGCGGGCCCGTCTTCGCGGGGCGCTTCCTCCGTGATCCCGGCACCGGCCGGGTCGACTACCTCCAGGTGTCCGGCCGGCTCGCGCGCCGCGGGGCGGCCCGAGGAGCGGTGAGCCGATGACCGTCGCCCGCCCGACCGGCGAGCCGACCGAGCGGCTGGTCGGCGGGCCGGCCGGTGGCGGGCCCGCCGGTGGTGGGCCGACCGGTGGTGGGCCGACCGGCCCGCCGACGGCGCCGCGCCCGCTCTCCCGCAACCGCGCCTACAACATCCTCTGGACCGGCCAGCTCCTCTCCGAACTCGCCTTCGAGATCGCGATGGTGGCCTTCCCGCTGCTGATCCTGGCGCACACCGGATCGGCGATCCGGATGGGCATCGCCTCCTCGCTGCTCGCCGCCGTCCGGATGCTGGCCGCCGTCCCGGCCGGCGCGATCGCGGACCGCTGGAACCGGCGCACCGTGATGCTCGCCTGCCAGGGCCTGCGGGCCGTCAGCATGGGGAGCCTCGCCGCCGCGCTGGCCCTGGACCGCTACAGCTACGGGCACCTGCTGGCCGTCGTGGTGCTGGAGGGGGTGCTCGGCTCGGTCTTCGAACCGGCCGAGCACGCGGCCCTGCCGCAGGTCGTCCCGGAGTCCCAGCTCTCCACCGCGGTGGCCCGCAACGCCGCCCGCCCGTTCGTGGCCACCCTGCTCGGCCCGTCCGTCGCCGGGTTCCTGTTCAGCGCGCACCCGACCGACCCGTTCACGGTGACGGCCGCCATGCTGGCCCTCTCGGCCGGTGCGATGACCCTGCTCCGGCTGCCGCCGGTGGCCCGGCCGGACACCGGGGAGGCGGACGGCGGGACGGGCGGCGGGATGACCGCCGGGCTCCGCTGGGTGCTGCGCAACCGGGTGCTGCGGACCACGCTGCTCTGGATGATGGGCACCAACCTGGTCTTCAACGCCCTGCTGGTGATCATCCTGGCGCTGTCCCACGAGGACCACACCGCCCCCGGCGAGGTCGGCCTGATGATGGCCTGTCTCGGCGCCGGCGGCCTGCTCGGGGCCGGCCTGGCCCCCTGGCTCCACCGGCGGCTGCCCGCCCCGGTGCTGGTGCTGGGCTTCGCCTGGCTGTCCGCCGTCGCGACCGGGCTGATGGCGGTCGTCTCGGGCGGGGTGCCGCTCGGGGTGCTGCTCGGCCTGGCCGCCCTGTTCGCGCCCGTGGCCAACACCACCGTGATGACCCATCAGCTCCTGGTCACCCCCGACGGCATGCGGGGCCGGGTGAGCTCCATCAGCGCGCTGTGCGCCAGCGGCGCCGGGGCACTGGGACCGTTGGTGGGCGGAGTGCTGGTGTCCAGGGCGGGCGGCGGCACGGACGCCGTGCTGGCCTGCGGCGCGGCCTTGGCGCTGATCGCCGTGGGAACGACCGCCAGCCCCGTGCTGCGCCGCTTCCCGACGTCCTCCGGCCGGAGCCACGAGTAACCACCGTGAAGGTGGAACGGCAATTTCACTCTCGATTCAAGTGACTGGAAACCCCGGGCGGACATCGGTGAGGCTCCGAGTGCCACCGAGGCTTTCCCGTCGCAGACCCGTTCAGGAGGTACCCGCTCGTGACCCGTGTCCGACTCACCGGCGACGAGGTCTCGGCCGTCGAGACGATCGCCGACGAACTCGCCCAGCGGTACGACACCGTGGAGTCCCCGGCGTTCCAGCGCGAGAGCCGCACCCACGCCCAGGAGCTGCCCCGCCGGCTCCGCGCGGAGCTCAACGAGTTCCGGCTGGCCGAGAAGTCCGGGACCATCGTGGTCTCCGGCCTCCACGTCGAGGACGGGGCGCTCGGCGAGACCCCGGCCGAGCGCCGCGGCAAGCCGGGGCCGTCCCCCTCGCTCCGCCAGGACATCGCCTTCTTCCTGATCGGGAGCGTGCTCGGCGACCCGATCGGCTGGGCCACCCAGCAGGACGGCCTGATCATGCACGACGTCTACCCGGTCCGGTCGCACGAGAACGACCAGATCGGCTGGGGCAGCGCCGAGACCCTCAGCTGGCACACCGAGGACGCCTTCCACCCGCTGCGCACCGACTACCTCGGTCTGATGTGCCTGCGGAACCCGGACGGCGTCGAGACCACCGTCGCGGACATCGCCGACGTCGAGCTGGACGAGGAGACCCGGGCCGCGCTCGGCGAGCCGCGCTTCCGCATCCTGCCCGACGACGCGCACCGCGGCGGCGCCCGGACCGACGGGGCCGCGGACCGCGAGGAGCGGCTGCGCCGGCGCGCCCTGGACCGGGTGGAGCGGGCGCTGGAGCAGCCCGACCCGCTGGCCGTCCTGTTCGGCGACCCCGACGACCCCTACCTGGTCATCGACCCGTACTACATGCGGGGAGTCCACGGCGAGGAGGAGCAGCGGGTGCTCGACGCGGCCGGCGCCGCCATCGACCGCGCCCTCACCGGCGTCGTGCTGGAGCCCGGCGACATCGTCTTCCTCGACAACTACCGGGTGGTGCACGGCCGCAAGCCGTTCCGCGCCCGCTACGACGGGACGGACCGCTGGCTCCGCCGCCTCAACATCGCCCGGGACCTGCGCAAGTCCCGCGAGTACCGGCTCAGTGCCGACTCCCGGGTCATCTACTGACCGTCACCGACGGTTCCCCACTTCTCTCACCCGAGGTTAACCGTGACCGGAATGCTGCAGATCAAGGGCAATCTGACCCAATGGGAGTTCCTGGCCCTCAACAGTGAGCTGAACATCGCGGACGGACACGCCCGGCAGGCGCTGACCCCCGGCCAGACCAAGATCGTGGACGAGCTCCCGCTGCTCTTCGCCGAGGGCGAGCGGCGTCCCGTCGAGCAGATCGAACGGGAGGCGCACGAGGCCTACTTCACCCTGCTCGGCCAGCACGCCTACCCGGCCGAGCCCGGCCGGGTGATGAGCTGCTACTCCTCGTCCGTCGCGATGGAGATCCTCTCCCGGGCGCTGTCCGCCAGGACGGAGAAGGTCGCCCTGGTCCACCCCACCTTCGACAACATCGCGGACCTGCTGCGCGGCAACGGCCTCGAACTGGTCCCGCTGGCCGAGGACCCGCTGCACGGCGAGGACCTCCCGGCGGAGCTGCTGGCCTCGGTGGGCTGCGTCTTCGTGACCACGCCCAACAACCCCACCGGCCGGGTGCTCGCCGAGGACCGGCTGCGCCGGCTGGCCGAGCAGTGCGCCGAGCACGACGTGATCCTGGCCCTGGACACGTCCTTCCGCGGCTTCGACCCGCGCGCCCACTACGACCACTACGCGGTGCTGAACGCGAGCGGCTGCCGCTGGGCGGTGATCGAGGACACCGGCAAGCTCTGGCCCACGCTCGACCTGAAGGCCGGCCTGCTGGCCGTCTCCGAGCACCTCGGGCTGCCGGTGGAGAAGATCTACTCCGACATCCTGCTGGGCGTCTCGCCGCTGATCCTGGCGCTGATCCGCCGCTTCGCCGAGGACGCGGCGTCCGGCGGCCTGGCCGAGCTGCACGAGTTCATCGCGGGCAACCGGGCCGTGGTCCGCGCCGCGCTGGCCGACGTGCCGGGCGTGGACTTCCCGGACCCGGACAGCCGGAGCAGCGTGGAGCGGGTCCGCTTCACCGGCCGGACCGGCACCGAGGTGTGGGAGGCGCTGCAGGAGCACAACGTCTTCGCCCTGCCCTGCCGCCAGTTCCACTGGGCCGACCCGGCCGAGGGCGACCGGATGCTGCGCATCGCGCTGGCCCGCTCGCGCGAGCCGCTGGTCGAGTCGGTCCGCCTGCTCGGGGCCGTACTGGAGAGCCGGTGACCCTGGCGACGGCTGCCGCCCGCCACACCCGGCGCTGGCGGCGCGGCCTGGTGCAGGAGACGTCCGGGCCCGGGGTGATCGACCTCGGGCCCGGATACCTCGAACCCGCCCTGCTCCCGGTGGAGTTGCTGCGGGACGCCCAGGCGGCCGCGCTGGCCGAGTTCGGCGCCGCGGCGCTGGCGTACGGGAACAACTCCGGCGCGGCCCCCCTGCGGGAGGCGCTCGCCGGGAGGGCCGCCCGTGCGGACGGGCACCCGTGCGAGCCGGAGAACGTCCTGGTGACCTCGGGCACCTCGCAGGCGCTCTACCTGATCGCCACCGCGCTGGCCTCCCCGGGCGACGCGGTGCTGGTCGACGACCTCTGCTACGACCTGGCGCAGAAGCTCTTCGCCGACTGCCGCCTGACCCTCCGCCGGGTGCCCGCGGATGCCGGGGGCGTCTCGCCGGAGGGGCTGCGGGAGACCCTCCGGGGGCTGGGGCGGGAGGGCGTCCGCCCCGCCTTCCTGTACCTGAACCCGACGTTCCACAACCCGACCGGGCGGACGCTGCCGGTCTCCCGGCGGCGGGAGCTGCTCGCGGTGGCGGCGGACCGCGGGCTGCTGGTCGTCGAGGACGACGCGTACGCCGGCCTGGTGCTCGACCCGGGGGCGGAGCCTCCGCCGTCGATGAGTTCCCTGGCGAACCATCGGGGAGTGCTCCGGCTCGGCACGTTCTCCAAGACGCTGGCCCCCGGGCTGCGCCTGGGCTGGCTGCTCGGCGACCCCGCGCTGGTCGGCAGGCTGGCCTCGCACGGCCTGTTCGTCAGCGGCGGCTCGCTCAACCACGTCGCCTCGCTGGCCGCCGCGGTGCTGCTCGACAACGGCGAGTACGACCGCCATCTGGCTTTCCTGCGCGAGCAGTTGAGGCTGCGCCGGGACGCCCTGGTGGCGGGCCTGCGGGCGGTGGAGTGGCCGGAGCCGGTCCGCTTCCGGGTGCCGTCCGGCGGCTACTTCCTCTGGCTGGAGCCGATGGCCGGCCGGTCGGAGGCGGAGCTGCTGCGGGCCGCCGCGCCGGCCGGCGTGCGCATCGCCGCCGGTTCGCGGTTCGGCCCCGGTGGCGCGAACTCGTTCCGGCTGGCCTACAGCTTCAACCCGCCCGAGCGGCTGGCGACGGCCGCCGGGCGACTGGCCGCCGCCTGGCGCGCCCTGCCCCACCCGTCGATGCCTCACCCATCGACGTCCTAGCTACTGACAGGAGCCGAACGTGTCCGTGACCCATGAGGGGGCACCCGCCGTCGTGGGCGGTCTGCGGGGGTACAGCCTGCCGCTCTCCCCGTCCGGCCGGTCGTCCATGATCACCCCGCCCCCGTGGCACTTCACGGGCGAGGTGGTGATGGTGGACTACCGCGTGGACCCCGAAGCCGCGGCGGCCTTCCTGCCGCCGGGGCTGACCCCGGGTCGGGACGCCGGCGCCGCGGCGGCGGTCTTCGCCGAGTGGCAGTGGTGCTCGGAGTCGGAGGAGGAGCTGGCCGAGCCCGGCCACAACCGCTTCTCCGAGTTCCTGGTGCTGCTCGCCTGCGAGTTCGAGGGCGAGCCGATGGCCCGCTGCCCGTTCGCCTGGGTCGACCAGCCGGTGCCGATGATGCGCGGGTGGCTGCAGGGCATGCCCAAGCAGTTCGGGTCGGTGCACCAGACCCGCGCGGCCACCGTGGGACGGGCCGCACCCCGGCTGGCGGCCGGCGGGAAGTTCACCGGAACGCTGTCCGTCCAGGGACGCAGAGTGGTCGAAACAACCGTGACACTCAAGGGAATTGCCCCTGAGCCGCCTGCGTTGCACATGGTACCGTTGGCGCACACTTTGCATTTTCCGGATTGGACTGCGACCAGCTCCAACAGGCCGAGTCTCGTGGCGTCCCAGGTGTCCGGTGTGGAGTTCTCGGAAGTGTGGTCGGGCACCGCCGAGATGGGATTCCTCGATGTCCTGGGTCCGGACTTCGCAGGGCTTGCCCCGGTCGAAGTCGGAGCCGGTCACGTCTTCTCGTATGCCGAAACACTGCACGGAGGGCGGGTCCTGACGGACAGCAAGGACTGACCGACCGAAGACACACAGCGATCACGGGGGCGAGCTTGTGTTGAGAATTCATTTCACTGTCGGGGATCTGGCCCGTCTGCGCATGGTCGCGGGGCTGGGACCGCTGACCGAGGGCGTCTTCGCCCTCCACCGGTTCAGCAACAACGGCAGTGTGCTGTTCCACCCATGGCGCATGAGGGTGCGCGCCGCGCTGGGGCCGCGCACCGCCGAGCTGGAGGAGATCGCCCAGCAGGCCCTGAACCCGACCGACCTGATCGAGATGTTCGGGCCGTCCGGGTACGGCGAGGGCCACGCCGCTCCGGCGGCGCTGCTGAGCAGGTTCACCCAGGTCGCGGTCCTGCCGTACTGGCCCGACATCAGGCCGCGGCTGGAGCGGGTGCGGGACGCCCGGGGACGGATCGCGATCGCGCACGGCGCCGAGCGCTTACTGAGCGCCATCCACCCGAGGCTGCACTGGAACGCGCCGGTCCTGGAGGTCCGCGGCGGGCCGGACCGCGACGTCCACCTCGACGGCCGGGGGCTGGTCCTGAGCCCCTCGTTCTTCCTCAACGACCCTTCCTGCGTGTTCATCGACGACGACCGCGAGGCCGGCGGGCCCGCCGTGGTCTTCCCGATCGGATCGACCGTCAAGCCCGGCCTCTGGGAGGGGTGGGAGTCGGACGAGCAGGCGCTCGGAGCCCTGGTCGGCCACACCCGGGCCGCGGCGCTCCAGGCGCTCACCGACAGCTGCACGACCGGTGAACTCGCCGAACGGCTGGGCATATCGCTGGCCGGGGCCAGCAAGCACGCGGCGGTCCTGCGCCGGGCGGGGCTGATCACCACCGCCCGCAACCGGAACACCGCGCTGCACACCCTCACCTCGCTCGGCATGGCCCTGCTGCAGAGCCGCGAGCTGGCGCCGGTGCCGTTCCACAGCCACCGGCTCCACAGCCACCAACGAACCGAGATCCCGGCCTGAGGAGGCGCGATCATGAGCACTCCCAACCCGTTCGACGACCCCGAGGGCTCCTTCCACGTCCTGGTGAACGACGAGGGCCAGCACTCGCTGTGGCCGGTCTTCGCGGAGGTGCCGGCCGGCTGGCGCACGGTCCTGGCCGACGCGGACCGCGAGGCCGCGATCGCCTATGTCAACACCAACTGGACGGACATGCGGCCGGCGAGCCTGGCGGCCCGTCAGGGCTGACCGGAACCGGTCCCCGCCCGGCGGACCGGGAGCCTCCGCTCCGCCGGGCGTATGACAGAATTCCTGGCTGTGACCATTCGATTACTGCTCGCAGACGACCAGGAGATGGTCCGCCGCGGCATGCGGCGGATCCTCGAGAACCAGCCGGACATGGAGGTGGTCGGCGAAGCTGAGGACGGTGTCGCCGCGGTGCAAGCGGCGCGCCAGCTCCGGCCTGACGTGGCGCTGGTGGACATCCGGATGCCGCGCATGGACGGTCTGGAGGTCGTCCGTCTGCTCGCCGGCCCCTCGGCGGCGCCACCGATCAAGGTCGTCGTCGTCACCACCTTCGATCTCGACGAATACGTGTACCCGGCGCTGCGCCACGGCGCCTCCGGATTCCTGCTCAAACGTTCGGGCCCGACGCTGCTGGTCGAGGCGGTCCGGGCCGCGGTGGCGGGCGACAGCCTGATCAGCCCGTCCATCACGGTCCGCCTGCTCAAACACGTCACCGGCGGCCGTCCGGGCGGCCCGGCCATGGTCGAGTCGCTCACCGACCGGGAGGTGGAGATCGCCGGGAAGGTGGCCGAGGGCATGACCAACTCCGACATCGCCGGCGAACTCTTCATCTCGGCCGGCACGGTGAAGACCCACGTGGCCAGCATCCAGCGGAAGCTGGGCGTCAGGAACCGGGTCGGAATCGCCGTGCGCGCATTCGAGATGGGATATGCGACCGGCCGACTGGCGGAGTGAGGGATTCCCCCGGCCGGCGGGTACGGAGGGATTCGCTGATCAGGGGGGGGCCGGTCCGGTGCAGGTAGGGCACCGAAACGGCGAAAGGCATCCATCCCATGCTCGATCGACAGAACGGAATCCGACTGGATTCCCTGACCGGTCTCCGCTTCCTCGCGATGATTCCGGTATTCCTCTTCCACAGCTCCCTGGAGGGAATCTTCAACGACGCCCAGGCGGACTGGGACTTCCTGAACGGTCTCGGCACCTCCGGACACGTCGCGGTCTCGTACTTCTTCGTCCTCAGCGGCTTCGTGCTCACCTGGTCGTACCGCCCGGCCGAGCGGCCCGGGAGATTCTGGCGGCGTCGGGTCCTCAGAGTCTTCCCCAACCACCTGGTCGCCCTGGTGGCGGTGATCCTGCTGATCAGCCACTACGGCGACCTGCCCGACTGGAAGGGGCTCGGCGCCCAGGCCCTGCTGCTCCAGGCCTGGATACCCGACCCCGCCTACTTCGACATCGGCAACTCCGTCACCTGGTCGATCTCGGTGGACCTGGCCGTCTACGCGCTCTTCCCGCTGCTGTACCGGCTGGTGTCGCGCGTCCGGCCGGGTCTGCTGTGGCTCTGGGCCGGCGCCTGCGTGCTGGTCACCGTCCTGGTGCCGGTGCTGGCCCAGAACCTCGTCCACGACGACCGGCCGATGCCGCTCTTCGGGGTGTCGATCGGCCAGTACTGGCTGGTGTACTTCTTCCCGCTGGCCCGCCTGTCGGAGTGCGTGCTCGGCATGCTGCTGGCGCGGATCGTCCTGACCGGCCGCTGGATCACCTGGATGCGTCCCTACGTGGCCGTTCCGCTGCTGGTGGCCGGTTACTGGGTCGGGCAGCAACTGCCGTACCTGTACCGGACGAGCGCCGCCACCGTGATCCCGATCGGCCTGCTCACCGCCTCCCTCGCCGCGGCCGACCTGGCCGGCCGGCGCACCGTGCTGAACCACCGAGTCGTGGTCCGGCTCGGCGAACTCTCCTTCGCCTTCTACCTGGTGCACAACCTGGTGCTCAAGTACGGCCACCTGGCCCTGGGCGCCGTGGAGAAGGACGGTGAGCAGGTCGGTCCCGCCTACGGCATGACGGCCGGCATCGCGCTCATCGCCGCCGCCTTCCTGCTGTCGCTGCTGCTGGCCTGGGCGATGAACGTCCTGGTGGAGCGGCCGGCCATCCAACGCTGGTCCAGGCCGCGGTCGGTGCCGGGTCCGGCGCCGACCCCGGTGGGCGGGGCGGTGTGACCGCCCGTCCCACCATTGTGCCGTCCGGACACGTCCGAAAGATCTGTCGAACGGCAGATGTCTGACCGACAGTCATCTGCACCGGGCCGTCACGGTCCCGCGCCGTGCGTAGGCTCGGCCCCGTGCAGACCGAACTGATGCCTGACTCGCATCGCCGCCGCACGGTGTGCGCGACGGCGGCCTTCCTGGTCGCCGTTCCGGCGGCGATCGCCCCGCCGAGCGCGTGGATCCTGGCCCTCGTCGCCGTCCTGGCGATGGCGGTCGCGATCCTGCGCCGGCCGCCGGGCCCGGTCTCCCCGGTCCCGGCGGCCGGCCTGGTCGCGCTGCTGTCGGTCGCCGCCGACATCGGCTACCCCGGTGAACAGGGGCTGGTGCTGCCGTGGCTCCCGTTCGAGTTCGCGTCCATGCTGGTGCTGGCCGGGCGGGTGGTCCGGCGGGCGGACGTCCGCCACGCGGCGGTGGTCGGCTCGGCGCTGGCCCTGGCGCTGATGGCGCTCCCGCTGCGCTTCACCCTCCGGCTGCCGCAGGAGGCGCTCGGGCCGTCCGTGGTCGCCGTCGCGATGGCGATGTTCCCCACGGCCTGCGCCGTGGGCGTCGGGCTCTACCTGCGGGCCAACGACGACCGCCGGGCCCGCGCGGTCCAGCGGGCCCGCCGGGAGCAGCGGCTCGAAGTGGCGAGGGACCTCCACGACTTCGTCGCCCACGAGGTGACCGGCATCCTGCTGGAGGTGCAGGCCGCCCAGGTCGGCGAGTACGAGGAGGAGCAGGTCAGGGAGCTGCTGGGCCGCCTGGAGGCGGCCGGCCTGCGAGCGCTGGACTCGATGGACCACACCCTGCAGACCCTGCGCGACCCGGAGGCGCCGGCCGCCGCGGAGCCGCCGCCGACCAGGGTCCACGGCCTCGCCGACCTGCCCGAGCTGGTGGACCGCTTCCTGGCCTCCGGCCCGGTCGGCGGCGCCCTCGCCCTGGAGCCGGGGCTGGCCGGGGCGGCGCCGCGGGAGATCGAGGACGCCGCCTACCGGGTCGTCCTGGAGGCGCTGACGAACGTCCGCCGGCACGCCCCGGACGCCGGCCGGCTGGACGTGGAGGTGGTCCGCGCCGACGGGCCCGCCCTGCGGGTCACCGTGACCGACAGCGGACGGCGGCGCGGCTCCGGCGGCCCGGCGGCCCGCCGCTCCGGCGGCACCGGCCTGGCCGCCCTGGCCGAGCGGATCACCGCCCTCGGCGGCGACCTGGCGGCCGGACCCCACGCCGGGGGCTGGCGCGTCCGGGGCGAACTGCCGCTGCGCCCGGACCCGGCCGGGCCCGGCCGGCCGGGTCGGTGACACCGGCAATATCTGCCGAACGGCAGATGGCAGCGGGCCGCGGATCGGCCAGGCTTCAACCGTGCCCAATCCCAGCCTCCCGGAGGAACCGGTGGTCTCGCGCAAGAAAGCCGCACCCGCCCTGCTCGCCCTCGCCGTCGCCGCCCTCGTCCCGCTGACCGGCTGTGCCAAGGCCGGGGACGCCAAGGCCGAGGACAAGACCTTCGAGTTCAGCGGCAAGACCCTGAACGTCAAGTCGCACGGCATCCCCACCGACCTCGTCCCGGCCGACCGCACGGACGTCAAGGTCACCCGTTGGTTCGACAAGGGCTCCAAGGTGGGCGACATCAAGGAGACCTGGCAGCTGGACAACGGGACGCTCGAACTCCAGGCGCTGTGCACCGGTCTGGCCAACTGTGACGCCAAGTTCCGGGTGGAGGTGCCGCGCGGCGTCGCCGTGACGCGCGACGGCAAAGAGACCGATCTGAAGGGCTGAGACCGACCGGTCCGACGGGGAAGAAGACGATAATGCTCGAACTGATCGACATCACCAAGGTGTACAAGGGCGGCAAGCGTGCCGTCGACAGCATGACGATGCACCTGAACCCGGGCATGCTGGGCCTGCTGGGGCCCAACGGCGCCGGCAAGTCCTCGCTGATGCGGATCGTGTCCACGGTCACCAAGCCCACCAGCGGCCAGGTCCGGTACGAGGGGACCGACGTGGTCGCCGACCCGGACCGGCTGCGCCGCGAACTCGGCTACCTGCCGCAGGACTTCGGGGTCTACCCGAACCTCACCTCGCGGGAGTTCCTGTCCTACCTGGCCGCCGCCAAGGGCCTCTCCGCCCGCTCGGCCAAGGCCCGGATCGACGAGCTGATCCAGCTGGTGAACCTCACCGAGGCGGTCAAGCGCCCGCTCGGCAAGTACTCCGGCGGCATGCTCCGCCGGGTCGGCATCGCCCAGGCGCTGCTGGCCGACCCCAAGGTGATCGTGGTCGACGAGCCGACGGCCGGCCTCGACCCGGAGGAGCGGGTCCGCTTCCGCAACCTGCTCAGCGCCCTCGCCGCCGACCGGGTGGTGATGCTCTCCACCCACATCGTCTCCGACGTCGAGTCGGTCGCCTCCGACATCGCCGTGGTCGCCCAGGGCCGCCTGCTGCGCCGCGGCGCCCCCGACGAACTGCTCCGGGAGATCGACGGACAGGTCTGGGAGGTCATGGTCTCCGCCGCCGACGTGCCGGCCATGCAGACCCGGCATGTGGTCAGCCGCATGGTGCGGACGGCGAACGGGGTGCGGCTGCGGCTGCTCGCCCCCGTCCCGCCGACCCAGGACGCGGTCCGGGTCTCGCCCGACCTCGAGGACGCCTACCTGGGCATCATCCGCGGGTCCGCCGGCCGCACCCCGGTCGAGCAGCAGGCGGTGCGGCGGTGAACGTGCGCGCGCTCGCCGGACTGGCGGTCGGAGACTTCCGTGACCGGGTGCGCCGGCCGGCGTACGCGGTGACCCTGCTGGCCGCGATCGGGCTCGGCTACCTGGCCGTCCCGAACGTGAACAGCACCTGGGTGATCATGGACGTCGGCGGCAACCGCGGCATCTATAACAGCGCCTACGTCGGCGCGGTCACCTCCCTCGCCGGGGCGCTCTGGCTCACCTTCGGCGGTTTCTACGTGGTGCGCAGCGGCATCGGGCGGGACGAGACCAGCCGGGTCGGCCAGATCCTCGCGGCCACCCCGCTGCGGACCACGGGCTACCTGTTCAGCAAGTTCCTGAGCAACCTGCTGGTGCTCGCCTCGATGACCGGCGTGCTGGCGATCACCGCGCTGGTGATGCAGCTGGCCCGCGGCGAGAACCGCTCGGTCGACGTGATCGCGCTGGTCGAGCCGTTCGTGCTGCTCTCACTGCCGGTGATGGCGCTGACCGCCGCGGCCGCGATCCTGTTCGAGACGGTGCCGCTGCTGCGGGCCGGCTTCGGGAACGCGGTCTGGTTCGTGCTGGCCCTGGTGATCTCGATCGGCGGCCAGTCCCCCTCCGCGCCGTTCGGCGGCCTCGGTGTGCACCAGGTCGCGCAGTCGATGAACACGGCGATCGGGAGCCAGCACCTGCGGTCCGGCGAGGGCGGGTTCAGCCTCGGCCTGACCAAGGTGAGCAAGCCGCTGGGCACCTTCCTCTGGGACGGCTTCGACCCGTCCGGCGGCTTCGTCCTCGGCCGGATGGTGCTGGTCCTGCTGGCCTGCGCCGTCGCCCTGCTGCCGGCGCTCTGGTTCGGCCGGTTCGACCCGGCCCGCGCGGCCGGCTCGCTGCTTCCGGCGAAGGCGAAGGCGGCGGCGGAGGGGGAGTCCGCTCCCTCGGCGGCCGATCCCTTCGGCACCGCCGCCGGGCCGGAGCCGGCCCCGGCCGCCACCTGGTCCACCGCCCCGGGCGAGCTCCCGCGGACGGAGCCGACACGGGCCGGAGCCTTCGGGCGCCTGCTGGTCGGCGAGGTCCGGATCCTGCTGCAGGGCGTCTCGCCCTGGTGGTGGGCGGTGGCCGGCGCGCTCACCGTGGCCGGCTTCGCGCTGCCGATGGAGACCGTGACCGGCATGCTGCTGCCCGGTGTCTGGCTGTGGCCGGTGCTGATCTGGTCGAGGCTGGGCAGCCAGCAGGTCGAGAACGGCCTGGAGGTGCTGCTGGGCGCCTACCCGGCGGCCCGGCGCAGGCTGCTGGCCGAGTGGGCGTCCGGGCTGGTGCTCACCGCGGTGATGGGCGTCGCCCCGCTGGTGCGGATGGTGGTGGCCGGTGACGGCCCGGGCATCGCCTGCTGGGTCGGGGGCGTGCTGTTCATCCCCTCGCTGGCCATGTCGCTGGGCGTGCTGAGCCGTACCCACCGGGTCTTCCAGGCGATCTACCTGCCGGTCTGGTACATCCTCGTCAACAACGTCGCGGCGCTGGACTTCATGGGCGCGGTCCGGGTGCACGGCAAGCCGGCCGGTCCCAGCCCGCTGCTGGTGGTGGCACTGTCCGCGGCGATGCTCGCGGTGGTGTTCCTGGTCGGGTCGGCCCGACGGAACGTCAAGGGATAGCCGGAGAACCGATGTCCGAGCCGGAGGAGGACGGCATGTGCGAGGCCCACGCCCGACGGATCGCCCGACTGGAGTCCGAGATCGAGGAACTCCGGCTGGCCAACGACGTGCTGAGGAGGGTCGCCGAGTTCCTCGCCGGCCGGTCGGACCGCTCCGACCCGATCGACCGCACCGAGTTCGGCCGCACCCCCCGGTGGGGCGGCCCCGGCTGACCGGTCGCCATGTTCCACCGGCGGAGCCTGCCGACACGGGCCCCGACCGGTCGGGCCGCCGCCCTCGCGAACCCCCGCGCGTGGGCGGCGGC
>NZ_JBHTWX010000084.1:0-38842 GCF_042792155.1 Kitasatospora sp. NPDC056651
GGGGCCCGCGCCGCCGCCGCCGGGGGGTCGGCCGGGGGGGCGGCGGCGCCCCCCCGGCCCCCCCGCCGGGGGCGCCCGCGCGTCCGTGAACGGAGGCGCGGCCGCCCCCGTGTTCACCACGGGGAAGTGGGTCGGCCCGGCCGGGTGCGTGACGGCGCACCCGGACGGGCACATTCATGGGGCCCGGGCCGGAGCCCTAGACCAGACTGTCCCGCCAGGCCCGGTGGAGGGTGGCGAAACGGCCGGAGCCGTCGATCAGCTCCTGTGGGGAGCCATCTTCCACGATCCGGCCCTGATCCATCACCAGGACACGGTCGGCGATCTCCACCGTCGAGAGCCGGTGGGCGATGATCACGGCCGTCCGGCCGGCCAGGACGGTGCGCATCGCCCGCTGGACGGCCTGCTCCCCGGGGATGTCCAGCGAGCTGGTCGCCTCGTCCAGGATCAGCACCGCCGGGTCGGCCAGCAGGGCGCGGGCGAAGGCCACCAGCTGGCGCTGACCGGCCGAGATCCGGCCGCCGCGCTTGCGCACGTCGGTGTCGAAGCCGTCCGGCAGGGCGGCGATGAACTCGTACGCGCCGATGTCCCGGGCGGCCTGCTCGACCTCCTCGCGGGTGGCGCCGGGGCGGCCGATCGCGATGTTCTCGGCGACGGTGCCGGAGAACAGGAAGGACTCCTGGGTCACCATCACCACCCCGCGCCGCAGGTCGGCGGCGGAGAGGTCGCGCAGGTCCACGCCGTCCAGCCGGATCCGGCCGTCGGTCGGGTCGTAGAAGCGGGCCAGCAGCTTGGCGACCGTCGACTTGCCGGCGCCCGTCGCGCCGACCACCGCCACCGTCTGGCCGGCCGGGATCAGCAGGTCGAAGGGCGGCAGCACCTCCTTGCCGGTCCGGTACGCGAAGCGGGTCCCCTCGAAGGCGGCCTCCCGGCCCTTGCCGGTGGCCCGGGGCAGCTCGACGGGCTCGTCCGGCTCGGCGACGGTCGGCTCGTGGGCGAGCAGGCCGGAGATCTTCTCCAGGGCGGCGGCGGCCGACTGGTAGCTGTTCAGGAACATCGCCAGCTGGTCGATCGGGTCGAAGAGCCGGCGCAGGTAGAGCGCGAAGGCGGTGAGCACGCCCAGTTCCAGCGCGTCGTCCACGACCAGGTAGGCGCCGAGCAGCACCACGCCGGTGGTCCACAGGTTGGCGGTGGCCCGGGAGAGGCCGACGTAGCGGGCGATCTCCAGCAGGCCGTCCGCGGTCGCGGTGGCGGACTGCTGGTTGACCACGTCGAAGGCGGCGTCGTTGGCCTTCTCCCGGCGGAAGGCCTGCACCGGGCGGATGCCGTTCATGGTCTCGCTGAAGCGGACGATCAGCGAGGCGGCCGAGGTGCGCGAGCGCCGGTAGACCCGGCGGGAGCGGCGGCGGAAGGAGCGGGCGACCAGGCCCAGCGGCACGGCGGACGCCAGCGAGACCAGGCCGAGCTGCCAGTCCAGCGCCAGCAGCAGCACCGAGATGTAGCAGACCGACAGGACGACCGTCAGCAGCTCCTGGAGGCCCTCGGCGAGCAGCTCGCGCAGCGCGTCGATGTCGCTGGTGGCGCGGGAGATGATCCGGCCGGAGGTGTAGCGCTCGTGGAAGTCCAGGCCGAGCCGCTGGGCGTGCCGGAAGATCCGGCCGCGCAGGTCCAGCACGACGTCCTGGTTCACCCGGGCGCTGATCTTGATGAACGCCCACTGGAGCACCGGGCCGAACAGGGCGCAGAACAGGTAGGCCGCGACCACCGCGATCAGCGGGCCGGAGTCGTGCTCGCGCAGCGCCGGGATGCCGCGGTCCATCGCCACCGCGACCAGCAGCGGACCGGACTGGAGCGCGGCCTGCTGGACCATGATCACCAGCATCGCGACGGCGATCCGGGCCCGGTGCGGGCCGAGCAGCGAGCGCAGCAGCGCCCCGGGCGCGCCGGGCGGTACGGGGATGTCCTCCTCGTCGGCGGGCGCCGAGGGCAGTTCCTCCTCGGCCGGGTCGGCGGGCCCGGCCTGCACGGGTGCGGCGGTGGTGGTCATGCGCTGGTCCGTTCGGGTAGCAGGGAGGCCTCGCCCGACATCAGTTCCCGGTAGTGCGCGCAGTCGCGCAGCAGCTCCTGGTGGGTGCCGACGGCCTCGATCCGGCCGTCCGCCAGCACCGCGACCCGGTCGGCGAGCAGCACGGTGCTGGGCCGGTGGGCGACCACCAGGGCCGTGCTGGTGCCGAGCACCTCGCGCAGCGCCCGCTCGACCAGGGCCTCGGTGTGCACGTCCAGCGCGGAGAGCGGGTCGTCCAGGACCAGGAAGGCCGGGTCGCCGACCACCGCGCGGGCCAGCGCGAGGCGCTGGCGCTGGCCGCCGGACAGGCTCAGGCCCTGCTCGCCGACCTCGGTGTCCACGCCCTGCGGGAGCTTCTCGACGAAGCCGGCCTGGGCGGTGGCGAGGGCGGAGCGCAGCTGCTCCTCGTCGGCGCCGGGGGCGCCCATCAGGACGTTCTCCCGGATGGTGGCGGAGAACAGGGTGGGGTCCTCGAAGGCGACCGCGACGAGTTCGCGCAGCCGCTGCCGGGGCAGCTCGCGGATGTCCCGGCCGTCCAGCGTGATGGTGCCGGCGGTGGCCTCGTACAGCCGGGGGAGCAGCGCGGTGAGCGTGGTCTTGCCGCTGCCGGTGGCGCCGACCAGGGCCATCGTCTCGCCGCTGCGGATGTGCAGGTCGATGCCGGCCAGCAGGTCGGGGCTGTCCTCGGGGGCGTCGGGGTAGCGGAAGCGGACGCCGGTGAAGCGGATGCCGTCCGCGGCGCCGAGTGCGGTGGCGGTGCCGGTCTCGGGGTCGTCCGGCTCGTCCATCACCTCGAAGAAACGGTCGGTGGCGGTGGCGGCCTCGTTGGAGTACGCGAGCAGCCAGCCGAGCGACTCGACCGGCCAGCGCAGGGCGAGCGCGGTGGAGAGGAAGGCGACCAGGGTGCCGGCGCTCAGCTCGTCGTGGGCCACCAGGTAGGAGCCGACGGCGAGGGCGCAGCCGAGCGCGAGCTCCGGCAGGCCGACGGTGATCGCCCAGAGGTTGGCGAGCAGGTGGGACTTGCGCAGCTCGGTGCGGCGCAGCTCCTGGGACTGGGCGCGGAAGCGCTCGGCCATCGAGCGGTGCCGTCCGAAGGCCTTGAGGATGCGGATGCCGAGGACGGACTCCTCGACCACGGTGGCGATGTCGCCGTTCTGGTCCTGGGCGAGGCGGGAGGCCGAGGAGTACCCGGCCTCGAACTGCCGGGTGAACAGGAACAGCGGTACGAAGGGTGCCAGGGCGATCAGCGCGAGCCGCCAGTCCTGGGTGAACATCACCACCGTGCCGGCCAGGAACATCACGGTGTTGACAATCAGGAAGACCAGCGGGAAGGCCAGGAACAGCCGCATGGTGTACATGTCGGCGGTGGCCCGGGAGAGCAGCTGGCCGGAGCCCCAGCGGTCGTGGAAGGAGATCGGCAGCCGCTGGAGCTTGGCGAACAGGTCTCCGCGCATCGCCGTCTCCAGCCCGGCCAGCGGGCGGGCCAGCACCACCCGGCGGGTGTAGAACAGCGCGGCCTCGAACAGGCCGAGGCCCAGCAGCAGGCCGACCAGCGGCCAGAGGCCGGCCAGGTCGTGCTCGGCCAGCGGGCCGTCCACGATCCGGCCGAGGACCACGGGGACGGCGAGGGTGCTCACCATGGCGATCGAGGCGGCCGTCACCGAGACCGCCAGCCGGCCGCGGACGGCACGGGCGTACGGCCACAGGCGCAGCAGGGAGCGGACCGCGGAGTGCCGCGGCGCGGGCACGGGGCGGTCGGTCCCGTCGGCTCGGGGGCCCTCCGGGGCCGTGTTCTCGGTGTCTTGTCGGTTCTCGGCCATCGCGGTGAGGGTAGGCGGAGAGGCCGTCACTTCTCATCCGGTTTTTCGCCCCTGTCGGTCCCGCCCGTCGAGAACCGGCCACCCGAACGGACGGAGTAGGCGCGGAACGAGGGGCGTGCACCGCCGTTCGTGCAGGGACGAGTGCGCCGCGCGCCTCTTGCGAGCACCTGCCGATCGGCCGATGACATCTCCTGACGGATGCACATGGATACGCGAGTGACAGGAGTGAGCACATGACGGTCGAAACCGAACCCACCCCCGGGCCCGGCTCCGCAACCGTGCAGGTACGGGCCCAGCTCAGCCTCAGCACGACCGCGGCGCGGAACCTGGCGACGACGACCAAGTCGAAGCCGCAGATGCAGGAGATCACCTCCCGTTGGCTGCTCAAGATGCTGCCGTGGGTGCAGGTCAGCGCCGGCACCTACCGGGTCAACCGCCGGCTGAGCTACGCCCCCGGACGCGGCCGGGTGAGCTTCGCCAAGACCGGTTCGTCGGTGTCCGTGATCCCCGCCTCGCTGGCCGAGGTGCCGGCGCTGCGCGGCTTCGAGGACGAGGAGGTGCTGGCCGAGCTGGCCCGCCGGTTCGTGCAGCGGGACGTCACGCAGGGCGACGTCCTGGTGCAGGAGGGCTCGCCGATCACCGAGGTGTTCCTGATCGCGCACGGCAAGGTGGACCGGGTCGGCACCGGCAAGTACGGCGAGCAGGCCGAACTCGGCTCGCTCGCCGACGGCGACCACATCGGCGACGAGGCGATCACCGACGGCGGCGGCACCTGGCCGTACACGGTGAAGGCGGCCACCTCCGGGGTCGTGATGGCGCTGTCCTGGCCGGTGCTCCAGGAGCTGATCGAGCGCTCCGAGGCGCTGCGCGAGCAGCTGCTGGGCTTCGCCGCCGACGCCGCGCAGGCGCAGAACGACCACGGCGAGGCGGAGATCGACCTCTCGGCCGGCCGGCAGGGCGAGTACCAGCTGCCCGGCGCCTTCGTGGACTACGAACTCAAGCCGCGCGAGTACGAGTTGAGCGTCGCGCAGACCGTCCTCAAGGTGCACACCCGGGTCGCGGACCTCTACAACAAGCCGATGAACCAGACCGAGGAGCAGCTGCGGCTGACCATCGAGGCCCTGCGCGAGCGGCAGGAGCACGAGATCATCAACAACCCGGAGTTCGGGCTGCTCGGCAACGCCGACTTCGACCAGCGGATCCAGACCCGCACCGGGGCGCCCACCCCGGACGACCTGGACGAGCTGCTGAGCATGCGCCGTGACACCGACTACCTGTTCGCCCACCCGCGCGCCATCGCGGCCTTCGAGCGGGAGTGCAACCGGGCCGGCGTCTACCCGGAGACCGCCGTCGTCCTCGGCAAGCAGCGGCCGACCTGGCGCGGGGTGCCGATCTTCCCGTGCAACAAGATCCAGGTGTCCGCCCAGCAGACCACCTCGTTCATCGCGATGCGCACCGGCGAGGACAACCAGGGCGTGGTCGGCCTGACCCAGGTCGGCATCCCGGACGAGGTCGAGCCGGGCCTGAACGTGCGGTTCATGGGCATCGACGAGAAGGCGATCGCCTCCTACCTGGTCAGCACCTACTACTCGGCGGCGGTGCTGGTGCCGGACGCGATCGGCGTGCTGGAGAACGTCGCGATCGGGGTGGCCGGCAGCTGAGCCGGGGAGTCCTGGCCGGGCGCGCGCAGCAGCCGCAGCGAGCGTCCGGCCAGGGGGACGGTGCCGCGCGGGGGCGGCCCGTCCGGGCCGGTGGCGGCGGTGTCGACCACCGACTCCCACCCGGGGGCCGGCGCCGTCCAGGGCTCGCCGGGCAGGGTGAACACCACCGGCCGGTGGCCCGCGTTGAGCAGCAGCAGGAAGCTGTCGTCGGCGAGCGGCCGCCCGGCCTCGTCCCGTTCGGACATCGCGGTGCCGGAGAGCAGCATGCCGAGGCAGGCCGTCGGCGCGAACCAGTCGGCCTCGGTCATCTCCCGGCCGCGCGGGGTGAACCAGGCGAGGTCGGGCCGGCCGCCCGGGGTGGCGGCCCGGCCGGAGAAGAACGCCCGTCGGCGCAGCACCGGGTGGGCCCGGCGCAGTCGGACCAGCCGGGCGGTGAGGTCGCACAGCTCCCGCCAGTCCGGCTGCGCCAGCAGCGACCAGTCCAGCCAGCCGACCTCGTTGTCCTGGCAGTAGGCGTTGTTGTTGCCGCCCTGGGTGCGGCCCAGTTCGTCCCCGGCGGTGAGCATCGGGACGCCCGCCGAGAGCAGCAGGGTGGCCGTCAGGTTGCGCAGTTGGCGCAGCCGCAGCGCGTTGACCGAAGGGTCCGCGGTCTCGCCCTCGGCGCCGTGGTTCCAGGAGCGGTTGTCCTCGGTGCCGTCCCGGTTGTCCTCGCCGTTGGCCTCGTTGTGCTTGCGGTCGTAGGAGACCAGGTCGCGCAGGGTGAAACCGTCGTGCGCCGTCACGTAGTTGACCGAGGCGTACGGGCGGCGGCCGGCCCGCTGGTAGAGGTCGGAGGAGCCGGAGAGGCGGTAGCCGAGTTCGCGGACGTCCGGGCGGGCGCCGCGCCAGAAGTCCCGGACGGTGTCGCGGTACTTGTCGTTCCACTCGGCCCACGGCGGGGGGAAGCCGCCGACCTGGTAGCCGCCCGGGCCGACGTCCCAGGGCTCGGCGATCAGCTTCACCCGGCTGAGCAGCGGGTCCTGGGCGACGGCGGCGAGGAACGGGTGGTCCATGTCGACGTCGGCGGTGCCGTTCGAGCCGCCGCGGGCCAGGGCGGCGGCGAGGTCGAAGCGGAAGCCGTCCACGCCCATCTCGGTGACCCAGTAGCGCAGCGAGTCGGTGATCAGCCGGATCACCTGCGGGCGGCGGGTGTCCAGGGTGTTGCCGCAGCCGGTGTAGTCGGCGTAGCCGCGCGGGCGGTGCGGCGGGAGGCGGTAGTAGGCGGCGTTGTCGATGCCGCGCAGGGAGAGCGACGGGCCGAGTTCGCCGCCCTCGCCGGTGTGGTTGAACACCACGTCGAGGATCACCTCGATCCCGGCGGCGTGCAGGGCGCGGACCATCCGCTTGAACTCGCCGACCTGGCCGCCGCGGGAGCCGGAGGCGCTGTAGCCGGCGTGCGGGGCGAAGTAGCCGATCGTGTTGTAGCCCCAGTAGTTGACCAGCCCGCGGGCCTGGAGGTGGTCCTCGCTGGCGTGCTGGTGGACCGGCAGCAGCTCGACGGCGGTCACGCCGAGGCGGGTGAGGTGGGCGAGGGCCGCGGGGTGGGCGAGGCCGGCGTAGGTGCCGCGCAGCCGCGGCGGGACGTCGGGGTGGCGCATGGTGAAGCCGCGCACGTGCAGTTCGTAGAGCACCGTCTCGGCCCAGGGGGTCTTCGGGCGGTGGTCGTCGTACCAGTCGTCGTCGTCGTGGACGACCACGGACCGGGGCACGTGGGGCGCGGAGTCGCGGTTGTCCCGGACGGTGTCGGCGACTTCGGCCTCGGGCCAGTTGCGGACGGCGGCGCAGGCGGCGTCGTGCGAGGCGTAACAGCCGTCGACGGCGCGGGCGTACGGGTCGAGCAGCAGCTTGGCCGGGTTCCAGCGGGCACCCGTCCACGGGTCCCAGCGGCCGTGCACGCGGAAGCCGTAGCGGGTGCCCGGGCGCACGCCGGGGAGGAAGCCGTGCCAGACCTGGAAGTCCTGCTCGGTGAGGCGGTGGCGGCTCTCCCGGCCGTCCTCGTCGAACAGGCACAGGTCGACGGCCTCGGCGCCGCCCGCCCAGAGCGCGAAGTTGGTGCCGTGGCGGCCGAGCCGGTCGGCGCGGTAGCGGGCGCCGAGCGGCTGCCAGCTGCCGGGCCACGGAGGGCCGTCCGGCGGTGCTCCGGCTTCCAGCTCCTGCCCTGACGCCATGGCCTGCCCTCCCTGGACGGGGTGTCCCGGACCCCGCCCACCTCTCTTTCCCGGATTGGGCGGGCCGGAAGCCGTTGAACGGGGGCTTACCGGCGGATGGCGGCGAGGGGGGCGTGGCCGGCCGGGGGTCCGGCGTGTCTTCGCCGGGAGGCCCCTCGTTGTCCCCGGTGTCGAAACGTGAACAGTGGGAGGGCCCCGGGATGCGGCGCCGAGGACGGGTGTGGGCGCGGGGCGCGGCGGCGGTGGCCTGCTGCCTGGCGGTCCTGACGGGGTGCGGCGACCCGGTGGTGCCGGACGGGGACGCGGCCGCGGCGGGCGGGTACACCGCGCCGCCGGCGCCGTCCAGGGCGGTGCTCACCGCGCAGCCGGCCGACGGCACGCAGGGCGTGCGGCCGGAGGGCCCGGTGCGGGTGGCCGTCGCGCAGGGGCGGCTGGTCTCCGTCCGGCTCGCCGACGCCAAGGGCACCGAGGTGCCCGGCACGATCGCCGCGGACGGCACCGGCTGGGCGCCGGACGGCCCGCTGCCGCTCGGGACGGCGTTCACGCTGGACTCCGTCGCCGAGGACGACCAGGGCCAGAAGGCGGCCCAGCACTCGGAGTTCACGACCGTCGCCCGGGCGCACACCTTCGTGGCCTTCTTCACCCCGGAGGACGGCTCCACCGTCGGCGTCGGCATGCCGGTCTCGCTGCGCTTCAGCCGTCCGATCACCGACCGGGCGGCGGTGGAGCGGGCCGTCCAGGTCACCGCGGACCCGCCGGTGCCGGTGGCCGCGCACTGGTTCGACGGCCGGCGGCTGGACTTCCGTCCGCAGCGGTACTGGGCGGCCGGTACCAGGGTCACGGTGGCGCTCCGGCTCAAGGACGTGGAGGGCGCGCCGGGCCACTTCGGCACCCAGAGCCGGGACCTGCACTTCACCGTCGGCCGAGCGCAGGTCTCCACCGTCGACCTGGACGCCCACACCCTGACCGTCCGGGCCGGCCAGGGCGGCAAGGTGCTCCGGGTGCTCAAGGTCTCCGGCGGCAGCCGTGAGCACTCCACCTACCGCGGGGTGATGGTGGTGTCGGAGATGTACAGGGTGACCAGGATGAACTCGCAGACCGTCGGGATGGGCGACGAGTACGACATCAAGGACGTCCCGCACGCCATGCGGCTGACCAACTCCGGCACCTTCGTGCACGGCAACTACTGGGCGGACCCGGCGGTGTTCGGCACCGCCAACACCAGCCACGGGTGCATCGGGCTGGCGGACGTCAAGGACGGGGCGAGCAAGGACTCCCCGGCGGGCTGGCTGTTCGAGCACACCGTCCCGGGGGACGTGCTGGAGGTGAAGGCCTCCTCCGGTGACCTGGTGCCGCCGGACAACGGGCTGAACGGCTGGAACGTGCCGTGGGAGCAGTGGGTGGCCGGGAGCGCGCTGCGCTAGGCCCTGGCCGGCCCGGTGCCGGCCGGACCGTTCTTTTCTGCCCGTCCGGTCCTTCCGCTGTGCCCTTCCGGTCCTCTTCCCGCCGATTTCCACCCGTCTGGACCGTCTTCACACCGGTTTCACTCATCGTCAACTCGGCTCCTCCCAGGTTTCACCCGGATGGCTTAGTTATCCTGCTCCGGCGCGTCGCCAGCCCGGCCCGAAAGATCGAGGTCCGGTGCAACTTATGGGGGCACTCAACGCGTCAAGAGAGTGAATACCGGGAGGGGAGAAACCGTGAAGACGGGGAAGACGGCCGGCGCAGCGATACGCACCACCAACCGCTACGCGCGGCGGAGTGCGATGGCGCTGGTCATGGGTGGGGTGCTGCTGCTCACCGCGGCTTGTGGCGACGACAAGGGCGGCGGTTCGGGCGGTTCGGGGGGCGGCAACGCGGCTTCGGCGCCGGCGGCGGACGGGGCGGGGGCGGCCTCGACGAAGCCCTCGGCCGCGGTGTTCGCGGTCCAGCCGGCCGACGGTGCCCAGGACGTCGCGCCGAACGGCCTCCAGGTGGCGGTGTCGAACGGCAAGCTCACCACGGTCGAGGTGACCGACAAGGACGGCAAGCCGGTCGAGGGCGCGATCACCCCGGACGGCAGCGGCTGGAAGCCCGCGGCGCCGCTCGGAGTGGGCATGGCGTACAAGGTGAACGCCCAGGCCAAGGACAGCGAGGGCCTGGTGGCCGCGTCCACCACCACGTTCACCACGCTGACGCCGGAGAAGAAGGCCTCCACCAACGACAACATCAGCGACGGTGCCACCTACGGCGTCGGCATGATCGTCTCGGTGAACTTCAACAAGGCCGTCAAGAACAAGGACGCGGTCGTCCAGGGCATCACCTTCGAGACCAGCAACGGCACCGTGGTGAAGGGCCACTGGTTCGGCGACCAGCGGATCGACTTCCGTCCGGAGCAGTACTGGGCGCCGGACACCAAGGTGACCGTCAAGTACCGGCTGAAGAACGTCGAGATCGCCCCGGGCGTCTACGGCGACGTGGACAAGGACGAGCCGTTCACCATCGGCCGCTCGATGATCTCCACCGCGGACGCCAAGTCGCACCAGATGACCATCGAGAAGGGCGGCCAGAGCACCACCGTGCCGGTCACCCTGGGCGCGGACGCCACGCCGTCCTGGGGCGGGACCATGGTGGTCATGTCCAAGGAGAAGGTCACCCGGATGAACTCGCAGACCGTCGGCCTCGGCGGCGAGTACGACATCAAGGACGTGCCGCACGCCATGCGGCTGACCACCTCCGGCACCTTCGTGCACGGCAACTACTGGGCCAGCCCGTTCGGCAAGTCCAACGCCAGCCACGGCTGCGTCTCGATGCAGGACGTCAAGGGCGGCAGTGACGGCTCGGTCGCCGGCAAGTTCTTCAACGACTCGCTGATCGGCGACCCGATCAAGGTCGTGAACACCAAGGAGAAGACCGTCGCGCCCTCCAACGGGCTGGGCGGCTGGAACGTGGACTGGGCCAACTGGTAGGCCCTACCCGCAAATAGGCCCTCTCGAAGGAGGGGGCCTGGGCCCGGTAGTCCGGGCCCTGTGGCGAGTCACCCGCCGCGCGGCCCGCCCCTCACTCGTTGGGGTCGGGCCGCCGCGGTTTCCGGGGCGGCGAGCCGCACCAACGGCGCAACCTTTTCGGTGACCGGATGCGTATACCGATCGGGTCCGTCGGGTCCAACGGGGAGTTTCTCGGGTTTTTCTGAGGGAGGGAGTCGACGATGCGGTCGATACGCAGGGTGGTGGCCGTCGGACTGGTCGGCGGGGCGATGACGCTGACGGCGGCCTGCGGGGGCGGCGGTGGCGGCGCGGCGAAGGCCGACCTGGGGGCCGGCGCGGCCGGCGCCGGTACCGGGGGGAAGCCGACGGCGGCGGCCGCCGGCGCGGTGCCGAAGGTCTCCAAGGCCGCCGTGAGCATCGAGCCCAAGGCCGGTGCGGTGGACGTGGCGCCGAACGCGCTCAGGATCGGCGCCACCGGGGGCAAGCTCACCACCGTGAAGGTGAGCGACAGGACCGGCAAGGAGGTGCCCGGCGCCATCTCCGCCGACGGCGCCTCCTGGACGCCGTCGGCCGGTCTGGAGGTCGGCACCGCCTACCGGGTCAGCGCGATGGCGGCGGACGCCGAGGGCGCGGTCGCCACGGCGGACAGCAACTTCACCACGCTGACGCCGACGGCGCTCACCAAGGCCTCGGACAACGTGGACAACGACGCCACCTACGGCGTCGGCATGATCGTCTCGGTGAGCTTCGGCAAGGACGTCAAGAACAAGGACGACGTCGTGAAGGGCATCACCTTCGAGACCGGCAACGGCACCGTGGTCAAGGGCCACTGGTTCGACGAGCGCCGGCTGGACTTCCGTCCGGAGCAGTACTGGGCGCCCGGGACGAAGGTGGTCGTGCACTACCGGCTGAAGAGCGTGGAGATCGCCCCGGGGGTGTACGGCGCGGACCGGGACGAGCCCTTCACGATCGGGCGGTCCCAGATCTCGACGGTTGACGCCGCCGCACACAAGATGACGGTCGTACAGAGTGGTCAGTCGAGCGAGATCGACATCACCTCCGGCTCGCCCGAACACCCCACCTGGAACGGGACGATGGTGGTCATGTCCAAGGAGGGCGTGGTGCGGATGCAGTCCAGCACCATGCCCGGCATGACCGGCGCGCCGTACGACCTCCAGGTGCCGCACTCGATGCGGCTCACCGACTCCGGCACGTACGTGCACGGCAACTACTGGAGCGACGCGTTCGGCGAGGACAACGTCAGCCACGGCTGCGTGGGCCTGCGGGACGTGAAGGGCGGCGGCTCGGGCACCACGATGGGCAAGTTCTACGACGGCACGCTGGTCGGCGACGTCATGGTCGTGAAGAACTCGACCAAGAAGGAGACGCTCGACCCGGCGAACGGCCTGAGTGGCTGGAACATCCCGTGGGGCAGCTGGTAAACGGCTGCTGAAGGGGGGGTCTGGTCAACCCGGGCTTGACGAAAGTCGGTCCGGGTCGACCCTCTCTTGCTTCCGGCATATGCCGACTCGGAGAGATCGTTTGCTCATTGTCCGTACGCGGCTGCTTGCGTTCCGCAATGATGGTCCGCATGGCGGGTTGGGGCGAAACAGATCAGTCATCAGTTCCCGGGGCCGGTGCGGTGGCCGAGGCATCCTGGATCGGCGTCCAGGGCGGGCTCTCGGCACTCGAACGGCTCAGCTCGGCGGAACTGGAGGAGATGTATTCCGGAAGACTCCGGGACCCGTCCGCGCCGAACGAGGTGCGGCTGCCGTCCAGGCCGGAGTCGGCCCCGGTGGCGCGTCGGCTGGTGCTCTCCGTCCTGGAGTCCTGGGAGCTCCACCAGCACCTGGAGGCAGGGGAACTGCTCACCGGTGAGCTGGTGGCCAACGCCGTCCGGCACGCGGCCGGGCGCACGATCGGGCTGCACGTCAGCCGCAAGCCCGGCTGGCTCCGGGTCGAGGTCCGGGACTCGTCCCGGGCGCTGCCCTGCATGATCCTCGCCGAGGCGAAGCCGGTGAACGAGCGGGGGCGGGGGCTGCGGATCGTCGACGACCTCTCCGACCGGTGGGGGGCGGACCTGCTGCCGCGGGGCAAGGGCGTGTGGTTCGAGCTGAAGGTGCGCGAGCGGCCCTGAGGGCTCGGGTGCCCGCGGTTCGGCCGGAAAACACGCAGGGCCCCCGGATTCGCCGTGGTCCGGCGGATGGGGGCCCCTGCAAGTCATCGCGCCGGCCAAGGGGGTGCGTGCCGCGCGATGGGCGTCGGCAGTGCCAGGTCGGGCCCGCCGAAGTCATCAGCCCAGGTCGGCGCGCTGTGTCGCCCGCCGTTGGGCTGCCTTGACTATCGCACGGATCTCAGCATGTGGGCAAACCAGGTGGCTTTGAATGAAAGGTTTGTTACCTAGTTCACCTTGGGATTTCGCATAGGTTCACACTGAGGCCTGTGAATATTCACGATCCCGGCGATGTGGCCATCGCTTGGCGGATTCGGGCGGCGTGGCGGCGCACAGCGGCGGGGGAGAGCTGTTGGCGGGGCGGGGGTGGGGTTGTGGGGGTGCCTCGGCAGGTGCGGCAGAGGCCGCCGAGGAGGGCTTGGGGGCGGCAGGGGGTGCGGCAGGCCGTGCATTCGATGATGCGGGTCTGTGGTTGGGGGCTTGGGTGGGGGTCGTGTCGTGAGCGGTCCGGGGGGAGTTTTTCGAGGAGGCGGCGGCGGGTGAAGCCGGCCGGGCTGTGGACGTCGGGTGGGAGGTCGCCGGTGAGGGCGTTGGTGAAGAGGGCCGGGGTGGTGCCTCGGGCGAACCATTCGGCGGCGAGGGGTTCGAGGGCGGTGCAGTCGGTGGCGGAGAGGGAGAGGCGGGGGTCGGTGAGGCCGAGGCCGGCGAGGGCGGTGTAGGCGGCCGAGGGGAGGGGGGTGTGGTTGGGCGTTCGCTCTTCGGGGGGATCGGGTGCGGCGGGTGTTGACGTGTCGCCGCTGTCGCCGGTGCGGTGGGTGCCGTCGCCGCTGCCGCCTTCGCCGCCGGCGGTGAGGAAGCGGCCCCACCAGGCGTCGGAGCGGGGGGTGCGGGAGAAGTAGGTGTGGAACACCCAGCGGCATTCCTTGGAGCTGAGGCGTTCGCGGACGCGGCGCAGGTGGCCTGCGGTGGAGAGGTTGTTGAGGGCGGTGCGGCAGGCCATCTGCCCGTAGTGGGGCTGGAGGGCGGCGAGGGTCTTGACGTCCATGGCGGCGCCGTCGGGGAGGTGGTCGATGAGCGAGGCGAGGTAGGCCTCGCGGGCCGGGAGGTGGGCGAAGTCGGTGGCGGAGCGGGGGAGTTGCTCCGGCGCGGACTGCTTGCCGTATCCGGGGGCGGCCATGGCGGTAGGGTTGTGGGTAGCCACAGGATCGAGCTCGCATTTCGATCGTGCCGGTCAGACCCCCGTTCGGTGTTGGTAGCACCGGCGGGGGTTGTTTCGTTGCTGGGAACGCTACATGGCCGAACTGCCTGTGGAAAAGCTGTGACGATAAGTCATATCTGCTGCGTGCGGGGGTGGTTGGGGGGTGGTTACCCCACCGTTCCATTGAGGGTCACTCGGCCCGCGCGGCTTGAGCTTCGGGCGCGAACGCCCCCCTTTTTTCTGCAACTGCCCCGCCACTTTCACGATTGAGCGAAGCCTTCCTTACTCCCAAGGAATCTGATGCTTGCCCAGCCCGTCGACATCGTCGAGTGGATGTTCCCCCCGCCTCCCCCGCAGCGATGGCCACATCGGCAAGACCACCTGGGCCGAACTCGCCCTCCCCACCCCGGCCAACCCGCACGGGTGACTACTTGACGAGCTTGGCCAGTTCCTGCGCCAGCGCCGCCGTGTCGGGGAAGTCGCCGTACTTGTCGGCGCCGCACCGGAGGTTCAGCACCCGATCGCCGATGCGGACGAGGACCGTCTCGTTGCCCAGGTAGTTCCCCTCCGGGAGCATCTTGAAGTCCAGCGCCTCGTCGCCCAGCCCGTTCAGCGGCTTGGCGACGAGGCGCACTTCCACATCGCTGTGGCCGGTGCCCGTGCCCTTCTCGGTGAACGACGGGCAGCGCGCCGCGAAGTCCCTGATGACGGCCAGCTGCTGCGCCGCCTGCCCGGTGCGGAAGGAGTCCACGGTCACCAGGGCGGCGTACTCGTTGCCGTCGGTGGACCGCATCTGCTGGCTGGCGTACGCGGCCTCGCCGTCCAGAACGGTCATGTTGTTCATGACACCGCACGGCGCCGTGGGCCCCAGCCCCGTGGTGCCGGAGAGGACCTGTGCCCCGCTGTCGTGCGGGGTGGCGGGGCCGAGCTTGGTGTTGAGGGTCCAGCCCGACGGGACGGTCTCCGCAGTGGGCAGGTACGCCTTGAGGGCGCTGCCGAGGACGATCGACGGATCGATGCTCGGGGCGACCGGGGTGGGCGTCGGCCGTGGCAGGTAGTCCGTCGCGGCCACGGTGAGTGTCGGGACCGCGGATATCGCGCCGGTCGGCGCGGCCCGGTCCGATGGGCTGCCGCTGGAGCACCCGGCGGCGGTGGCGAGAGTGAGCGCGATCCCCGTTGTCACCAGAACTCGCACCTTGACCATGTGGACCTCGCTTCCCTCGTGGTGACATGACAGATCGTCAACCACGCTACCCCGCCAGGCCGACAGCAGCTCTGCCCGCGCCTGCGCGAGAAGTCGACCTCGCCGACATCTCGCGCTTCACGCGCGCTGCTGCCGCCCGGGGTCAGGAGATCGAGAAGCCCATCCGGTTGACCACCGGCGTCATCGGCACGTACATCACCTGCGAATAGCACGTGGTCGGGTGGGCCGTGGAGCCGCTCGGGCAGCCGACCTCCGAGCGGGCGGCCACGATCACGCCCCGGGCCTCCATGTCGCCGTTCGTGCCGGAGGGGTTCGCCAGTGCCGGGCCGCCGCTGTCCCCCTTCGCCGCGATCGCCCGGCGGTCGCCGCCCTTCGACTCCGCGACGTCCACCGGCCTGATCTTCGTCCCCTCGTCGTTCGTCGTCTCCACGTCGACCCGCTTGACCTGCACGTCGCACCTCCACCCCGACTGGGCGCCGCTGAGACAGACCAGGTCCCCGACGTTGTTGCGTCCGACCCCGTACGTGCGGCGGGACGAGCCGCCGCCGTCCGACCAGGCGCCGTCGTAGAACCGGCCGCCGCCGTTCCCGTTGACGGCGATCATGCCGACGTCCAGGCCGTCACCGACCGAGGACAGGTCCCCGATGTAGCTGCCGGTGCCGTTGTAGTACCGGCCGCTGCCGCAGTGCGCCGCCGTCAGCACCACCTTCGTCCCGCCCTTCCACCCGCTGAACGCCGTCGAGCAGAACGAGGCCTTCGCCGTGTTCACCTCGGCACCCGCGAAGTACGGTGCGCCGTCGGAGTGCCGGCCGCCGGACAGTGCCACCGGCACCTCCTCGACGCCGGCCGTCACCGGCATCCCGGCGAGCTCGGCGGCCCGCCGGGAGTACGCCAGCTCGGCCGCGTCACCGCCGGTCAACCGCGCGGCCCTCGCCCGCGCGTAGGTGATCGCGATGGCGGCCCCGTCCTCCTGCGGGCCGATCGACGTCCACGCGTCGCGCGCCACGGCGGCGGTGAACCGGTCGATCGCGGCGCGCATCTCCGCGCGGGAGTACGGGCTCGGGTGGACCTCGACGGTGTAGCCGGCGTCGGCGTGCGCGTCGAGCAGCGACCGGACCTTCGCCGGGGCCTCGCCCTTCCAGTAGAGGTCGGCGTGCAGGTTCGAGGCGTCGATCACCGTCCCGGCGTACCCGGCCGCCGCCGGATCCCCGGACTCCACCCAGTCCTGCACCGGGTCCGTCATGGCGTGGAGCTTCTGCTGGGCCAGTGGGTCACGGACCACCGGCAGGGTCACGGACAGGTACGGCTCGTCCCGCGCGACGTCGACGGCGACCAGGGCGGAGCCGACCACGGCGGCCAGGGCCAGGGACAGCGCGAGGCGGGTGCGGCGCATGGGCGATTCCTCTCGGCGAGCCGACGGGCCGACCACCCAGCGTAGGGCTCCGACGGCACTCGGCCACGACTCGCGGCCCGCCACCGGTTGCGCGCGCGACGCGGCGCGCCCCCACCCGGGGCGGCTGGGGCGCGTGCTGCGGGGCGCCGCACGGGAAGTCGGACCGGCCGACTTCTCGTGCGGCCGTGTCATCGTGCCGTGGCAGCCTGTTCAGGCTTGCAGAAGGCCTGATCGCGCGATTCACTGGCACGGAAAGGCCTGACAGCCCGCGAAGGGGGGATCACGGATGCTGCTGAACTTCAGGGTCGCGAACCACCGCTCGATCAGAGAGGAGCAATCGCTCCAGCTCAACCCGGTCTACGAAGCTGACAGGCCGCCGGGGACGCACTGGGAAGCGGTTCCCGTGGCGGGCATCTTCGGAGCGAATGCCGCTGGGAAGTCGAACGTCATCGATGCTCTGAGGTACATGAGCAAGATGGTCGTCGACTCACACCGCGACGCCGAACCGGACGAGGGCGTGACCCGTCACCCGTTTCGCCTTGACGAGGCCGCGCGGGGCGAGCCGTCGTGGTACGTGGTGGACCTCTTGATCGACGGGATCCGTTACACCTACGGGTTCAGCGTCGATGACGAGCAGGTGGTCGACGAGTGGCTGCACAGCTATCCCCATGGCAGGAAGCGCAAGATCTTCGAGCGTTCGGCCGACGGGTTGGAGATCGGTGACTCGCAGCAGCGGCGGGAGCTGGAGGCGGTTGAGAACATCACCGAGCCCAACGTCCTCTTCATGTCCCTCGCGGCCCGCTCCCGGCAGCATGACTTCCGGCCGGTGTACGACTGGTTCGCTCGAAACCTCGGGTTCAGCCGGCGCGGCCTCGGTGACTACTTCAGGATGGGGGGTCGGATACTCGAACAGGCGGATCGGTATCCCGAGCTCATCGGTCTGCTGCGCGCCGCGGATCTCGGGATCGCGGAATGCGGCGCAGAGCGCGTCCCGTTCGATGCGGAGCGCCACGGGCGGAACACGACGTGGGTCACGGCGGAAGTCGACGGGCGGGTTTCCCGTATGGCTCTGCGCCCGTGGATCGGTCATCACGGACGCGACGGGATCGTCAGGATGGACCTGAGCGAGGAGTCGGAGGGGACGCAGGCGCTGGTGCGGCAGGCACCCCTGTTCATGGGGGCGCTCCGTCGGGGCGGCACCCTTGTGGTGGACGAAATCGATTCGAGTCTCCATCCGATTCTGACCGCGCGCCTGATCGGGCTCTTCCAGAATTCCACGACCAACCCGAACGGCGCCCAGCTGATCTTCACCTCGCATGACGCCAGCCTGCTCGGCCGAGTCGGCGGAGAGGAGATCCTGCGGCGGGACCAGGTCTGGTTCGTGGAGAAGAACGAGTACGGCGAGACGGAGCTCTTCGGTCTCGCCGACTTCAAGCCGCGCCAGGAGGAGAACCGGGAGCGGCGGTACCTCGCCGGCAGCTACGGCGGCGTGCCGTACATCGATGACGAATTTGCCAACGCCGTGGCGGCGCGGGGGGACGAAGATGGCAAGGGCGACGAAGCCGAGCGGGCGTAAGCGTCCCTCTTTTGAGACGTCGCTGAGCCGGAGGCCGGGTCATCGGGAGTCACGGCAGCGGCTGCTGGTGGTCTGTGGCGCGAAGGTGACCGAGCGCGACTACCTTCAGGGGCTCAAGTCCAGCGCGCGGAATTCCGCGGTCTCCCTGAAGATCGTCGAACACCCGAGGTCGCCCTCCCAGGTCGTCGACCATGCCGCGTTGCTGCGTGACCAGGCCCGCGGTGAGTACGACGAGACCTGGTGCGTTCTCGACGTCGACCAGTTCGTCGACCTGGAAGAGGCGATGGCTGGAGCACGGCGGAAGAACATCGAGGTGGCGTTCTCCAATCCGTGTTTCGAGCTCTGGCTCCTGCTGCATTTCGCAGAGCACAGCCGCCAAGCTCATTCCTACCGGGAACTCGCCCCGTACCTTGATCAGCACTTCGCGGCGGGATACGAGAAGACCGGCATGAAGTTCGCGCGCTACGAGCCGCACTGGCGGTCGGCCGTGAACAGGGCGAGGGAGTTGGCTCCGTCGGGCGACGAGCACAAGGTCAATCCGTCCACCGGGATGTGGAGGCTCGCGCTCGCCATCGGGGGTGGCGAGCCGCGGGCGTGATGGTGGGGCGCTTCTTCGGGGTCCTCGCCGGTTTGCGCCGCACGGGAAGTCGGACCGGCCGACTTCTCGTGCTGGACGGTCGGTAGTATCGGCCTCGTGAACCTGTACTGGCACGTCGTGCTGCCACCGCTCAGCGCCTGATCGGGCGCGCGCTCCGGTGGCTTGATCCCCTGCGACCCCGGCTCGGCCTGATGGTGGCCGCCGTGGGCCGATGGCGTGCGCCCGTTCTCGGAACCTCTTCTCTGATGGTCTTCGACGACGGAAGTTCACGACTGTGCCGAATCGTTTCTCTTCGCCTGCCCGCACGCCTGCCCGCACGCCTGCCCGTACGCCTGCCCGCCCGCGCGGCGGCGCGGTGCCGATCCTGATCGCCGCCGTCCTCTGGGGCACCACCGGAACGGCCAGCTCACTGGCGCCCGGCGGCGCCCCGGCGGCCGGGATCGGGGCCGCCGGGCTGGTGCTCGGCGGGCTGCTGCTGTTCCTGTCCGACCGCACCGCCCGCACCCTGCCCCGGCGCTGCGCGGCCCGCGAGCGGTGGCTGCTGGCGGCCGGCGCCGTCGCGGTGGCGGGGTATCCGGTCACCTTCTACCCGGCGGTGAGCCGTACGGGCGTGGCGGCGGCCACCGTGATCGCGCTCGGCAGCGCCCCGGTGTTCACCGGGCTGCTCGGCTGGCTCGCCCGGCAGGGGCGGCCCGACGGGCGGTGGGCCGGGGCCACCGCGCTCGCCGTGCTCGGCTGCGCCGTGCTCGTGCTGGGCCCCGAACTCGCCGGGGGCGGTACGGCGGTGGACCTCCTCGGGGTGCTGCTCGCGGCGCTCTCGGGGCTCTCGTACGCCGTGTACTCGCTGATCGGCGGGCGGCTGATCTCGCACGGGCACCCCTCGGGCGGGGTGATGGGGGCGATGTTCGGCGGCGGGGCGCTGATCGTCCTGCCGGTGCTGCTGTGGGGGTCGCCGGGCTGGCTGCTCTCGGCGCGCGGGGCGGGCGTGGTGCTGCACCTGGCCGTCGTCACCACCTTCCTCGCCTACCGCCTGTTCGGCCACGGCCTGCGGCACACCACGGCCCAGACGGCCACCACACTGACCCTCGCCGAACCGGCCGTCGCGGCCGTGCTCGGGGTGGCCGCCCTGGGCGAACGGCTGCCGGGCGTCTCGTGGTGCGGCCTCGCCGTGCTGGCGGGGGGTCTGGCGTTCCTGGCCGTGCCGGGGCGGCGGCCCGCCGCGTGAGAAGTCGGCCCGGCCGACTTCCCGCGTCGCGTCGCCGCCTGGGCGCTTCCGATAATCGCTGGGCCAGGCGAAGGCGCGTGGCGATACTGGTGCGATGTGCTATCGACGGGGGACTCCCTACCGGCATCACGTATGCGTGTCCTGCCGTTCCTCGTTCAAGAAGCGTGGTGCGTGGGCGAGTCGATGCCCGCGCTGCGGTGGAGGGCTGATCGACGCGGGCCAGGACCTCGCCGTGCCGAAGCGGAGCGACACCGCCGGGTGGCGGGCGCTGACCGCCCTGCTGAACGCGGGCGTCACGTTCCACTCCGGCTGCTGCGACGGGCCCGGCTGGCGGCCGCGCACACCGCGCGAGGTGCGGGAGCGGCTGACCGCCGCAGCGGGGACGGGGGTGCCGCTGAAGGCGGCGCTGACGACGGTCGACATCGACGGGCTCCGTTCCGGACCCGCCTCACGCCTCACACCGGGCCGTGGACGCGGGCCGTCCGGCACCCGGCGGCGAGCGGCTCGCTGAGCGGCTGTTCGATCGAACCGCTTGCCGTCGGCGGGCTCGTTTGCTGGGCTGGGCGGATGGGACACCTGGGGAACGTGAACGCACCGGCGGCGTACGACCGGATCGGTGTCGGGTACCGGCGGATCCGGCGGCCGGACCCGAGGCTGGACGCGCTGATCTCGTCCGCGCTGCGCGGGGCGCGCACGGTGGTCAACGTCGGGGCGGGGGCCGGGTCGTACGAGCCGGAGGGAGCCGAGGTCACGGCCGTCGACCCCTCGCAGGTCATGCTCGATCAGCATCCGGGGCGGCGGAAGGTCAAGGCTTCGGCCTCGCGACTCCCCTTCGCGGACGGGGCGTTCGACGCGGCGATGGCCGTGCTGACCGTCCACCACTGGCCGGACCCGCACCAGGGGCTGGCCGAACTGCGGCGCGTCGCCCGGCGCCAGGTGGTGTTCACCTGGGACCCGGCGCACCGGCCGCAGCTGTGGATGCTGGAGGACTACCTGCCGGAGATCCGGGCGCTGGAGGAGAGCCGCTTCACCCCGCTCGCCGAGGTGGTGGAGGCCCTGGACGCGCACACGGTGCTGCCGTTCCGCATCCCGCACGACTTCACCGACGGCTTCCAGGTCGCCTACTGGCGACGGCCCGAGCTCTACCTCGACCCGACCGTCCGACAGGCCAGTTCGACCTTCGCGACGCTGCCGCCGGAGGTGGTGGAGCCGGCGATCGAACGGCTGCGGGCCGACCTCGCCTCGGGGGAGTGGCACCGGCGCAACGCCGACCTGCTCGATCGGGACAGCATGGACTACGGGTACCGCCTGGTCATCGCGGGCGAGCGGCCGGCGGCCGGGTAGCGGTCCCCGGCAGCCCGCCACTGCGCGAGAAGTCGGACCGGCCGACTTCCTGCGTGATCAGGCAAACCGGTTGCCGCCGATGGCCCGCTTTGCTGGGCTTGCGGGCGGGCCCGATCGGGCCCGCCCTGCCCGCCGTACGAGGGGATCCCAGCCATGTCCGACACCACCCCCGACACCACACCCGGCCCGCTCGACCTGCTCGCCCGTTACCGGCGGGCGATGCTCGACCTGGACGCGGACGCCCTGGCCGGGCTGTACGCGCAGGACGGGGTGCACGAGTTCCCGTTCCTCTTCCCGGGGATGCCCGAGCGGTACCGGGGGCGGGAGGAGATCCGGGCCGGCTACCGGGCGGCCTGGGGCGCGAGCGCGGCGCGGCCGACGGAGATCCGGGAGGTGGCCGTCCACCCGGGTGCGGACCCGGAGGTGCTCACCGTCGAACAGCAGGTGGTCGGCACCCTCGCCACCACCGGTGAGCCGTTCACCCTGCCGGGCCTGCTGGTGATGCGCGCCCGTGACGGCCTGCTGGTGCACGTCCGGGACTACATGGACGGCCTCGGCGTCGCTCACGCGATGGGCCGACTGGGCGCCGTCGCCGCGCGGTTGGGGGCGTGAGCCGTCTCGCATGCGGGCCGGTCAGAGGGCGAAGTGGGCGGCGATGCCGTCGAGGACGCAGTCGAGGCCGGTCTCGAACTGCCAGTCGGGGTCGTCCTTGCGGGTGGCCTCGTAGAGGTAGCGCTGGTAGCTGGGGTAGCGGCCGGTGTTCATCAGCCAGGTCATCCGGGGGGCGAGGCCGGCCCGGGTCTGGTCGCCGTCGGACCAGCCGTGTTCGCGGCGGAGGGCGATCAGGGTGACCTCGGTGGTGGCCGAGCCGTGGACGTATCCGGTGACGGTGCGGAACACCGCCATGGTGGTGTCGGCGTCCAGGCCGTGCTCGGCGAGGGCGGCGAACGCGCGCTCGGGGACGGCGAGTTGGTTGGGGCTGAGGGAGAACGGGGTGGAGGTGCGGACGGTCCACGGGTGGGCCAGGTGCATCGCCCGCAGGTGGCGGGCGAGGGTCCGCATGGTGTCCCGCCAGCCCTCGGCGGGGGCGTCCAGGGGGAGCCGGCCGTAGACGAAGTCGACCATCAGCTCGATGAGTTCGTCCTTGCCGGAGACGTACCGGTAGGCGGCCATCGGGGCGACGCCGAGGTCCCCGGCCAGTCGGCGCATGGTGACGGCGTCCAGGCCCTCGGCGTCGGCGATGGCGACGGCGGCCTCGGCGATCCGGTGCGGGGTCAGGGTGGTGCGCGGCGCGGGGGTCGGGCGGTCCAGGCGTTCCCAGAGTGAGACCTGGGGCTTGTCGCTGTCGCCGCCGGGGGCCTGCTGGGCGGGCACGGGGCGGGCTCCTTTCGGCGAGGGGGTCGGGTCCACGGTAACACTTCCGTGTGTACGGCGTATCGGAGGTGGACGGCGTACGCGCCGATGTGTACGTTGTATCCGTAACCGATGCGCCGTACACATCGGCCGTCACGGAGGGGGATTCCCATGTCCACGGAGCAGTCCACGGAGCAGAAGCCCGCAGCGCAGAACCTGAAGGTCGCCGTCGTGCTCGGCAGCACCCGCGACGGCCGCTTCGGCCCGGTGGTCGCCGACTGGCTGCTCGGCCACCTCGAAGCCCGCGCCGACCTCACCGTCGACCGGATCGACCTGGTGGAGACCCCGCTGCCCACCACCTTCCCGTCCTTCGGCGGCGAACTCGCCCAGGGCGACGCCGAGTTGCTGGCCGCCGTGTCGCCCAGGCTGGAGGCGGCGGACGCCTTCGTGTTCGTCACGCCCGAGTACAACCACAGCTTCCCGGCCCCGCTGAAGAACGCCATCGACTGGCACAACCGGCAGTGGCACGGCAAGCCGGTCGGCTTCGTCTCCTACGGCGGCCTGTCCGGCGGCCTCCGGGCAGTCGAGCAGCTGCGGGTGGTGATGGCCGAGTTGAACGCGGCGACGATCCGCAACACGGTCAGCTTCCACGGCGCCGCGCAGTGCTTCGACGCCGACGGCGCGGCGAAGGACCCGGCCGCCGACGCCGCCGCCAAGACCATGATCGACCAACTCGCCTGGTGGGCCGAGGCGTTGCGCGACGCCCGGCAGGCCCGCCCGTTCGCGGCCTGAGCCTGAGCCTGAGCGAAGCCGGAAAAAGGGGGGCGAACACCATGGCCACGGAACCGGCCGTAGAACCGGCGACCACGGAACCACCGGCCGAGCCGGCTGAGCCGCCCGAGCCGGCTGAGCCGCCCGAGCCGCCCAAGCCGCCGCTGCTCGGCGTGATCGGGCTGATGCTCGGCATCTTCCTCTCGGCCCTCGACGGCCAGATCATCGGTACCGCCCTGCCGACCATCGTCGGCGACCTCGGCGGGTTGGAGCACCTCTCCTGGGCGGTCACCGCCTACCTGCTGACCTCCGCCGCCGCCACCCCGCTCTGGGGCCGGCTCGGCGACCTCTACGGGCGCAAGGGTGCCTACCAGTGGGCGGTGGTGCTGTTCCTGGTCGGCTCGATGCTGGCCGGACTGGCGCAGGACATGGGCCAGTTGATCGCCTTCCGGGCGCTCCAAGGCGTCGGCGCGGGCGGGCTGATGGTCGGCGCGCTCTCGGTGATCGGGGTGCTCGTCCCGGCCTCCGACCGGGGCCGGGTGCAGTCGGTGATCGGCGTGCTGATGCCGATCGCCTTCGTCGGCGGGCCGCTGCTCGGCGGTTTCCTGACCGACCGGCTCAGCTGGCGCTGGGCGTTCTACGTCAACCTGCCGGTCGGGCTGCTCGCGCTGCTCGCGGTCGGCGCGGGGGTGCGGCTGCGGACGGAACGGGCGCGGACGGAACGGGTGCGGGCGCCCTTCGACTGGTCCGGCGTCGTCCTGCTGACCACCGGCATCCTGGCGCTCACCCTGGTCGGCAGCTGGGGCGGCACCGAGTACGCCTGGACGTCCCCGTGGATCCTCGGGGCGGCCGTGGTGGCGGTGGCGGCGCTCGGCTGGTTCGCCCGGACCGAACTGCGCGTTCCCGGGCCGCTGATCCCGCCCGCGTTGTTCCGCGACCGCAACTTCACGGTGGCGCAGGTCCTCGGCTTCCTCACCGGCGCCGTGATGCTCGCCCTGATCGGCTACCTCCCGCAGTACCTCCAGTTCGTCCGGGGCGCCTCGCCGACCGCCGGTGGCCTGCTCCTGCTGCCGCTGATGCTCGGCATGATGGGCACCCAGCTGCTGACGGCCCGGTTGATGAGCCGGCCGGGCGGCGAGCGCCGCTACCCGCTGCTGGGCGGGGCGTTCGCCCTGGCCGGGGCCGCGCTGCTGCTGCTCCTGGGCACCGGCACCCCGATCGCCCTCGCCTCCGCCCTGACCGCCGTCGCCGGGGTCGGCATCGGCCTGCTGATGCAGAGCACCCTGCTGACCTCGATGGGAGCCGTCCCGCGCCAGGACATGGGCGCCGCGATGGGCGTGGTCACCCTGCTGCGCAGCGTCGGCGGCTCGCTCGGGATGGCCGCCCTCGGCGCGGTCTACACGGCACGGCTGACCGATTCCCTGACGGCACGGCTGAGCCCGGCCGAGGCTGCCCACCTGACCAGCGGCGGCGGGCTCACCCCGGCCTCGCTCGCCGGCCTGCCCGAGGCCGTGCGGGACGCGGTCGGCGAGGCCGTCACCAGCGGGCTGCACGGCACGGTGGCGGGCGGCGCGCTGCTGGCGGCGGTGGCCACCGCGGTGGCCTGCCTGGCCCGCCCGCGGCGGGGAGCGCCCGGGGAGCCGGATCCGGCGGCGGAGCCCGCCACGGCGCGGTAGCCCGCCCCAGCGCACCAGCCCCACGCGAAGGCCTCCACGCGATGGCCCTCACGCAATGGCCACACGCAATGGCCCTCACGCAATGGCCCTCACGCGAAGGCCCCCGGACGAAAGGGCGTCCGGGGGCCTTCAGGCAGCCGTGATCAGCACTCGATGACGTTCACGGCGAGGCCGCCGCGCGAGGTCTCCTTGTACTTGATCTTCATGTCGGCGCCGGTCTCCTTCATCGTCTTGATCGCCTTGTCCAGCGAGACGTGGTGGCGCCCGTCGCCGCGCAGCGCCATCCGGGCCGCGGTGACGGCCTTGACCGAGGCCATGCCGTTGCGCTCGATGCAGGGGATCTGGACGAGGCCGCCGACCGGGTCGCAGGTGAGGCCGAGGTTGTGCTCGATGCCGATCTCGGCGGCGTTCTCGACCTGCTCGGGGGTGCCGCCGAGGACCTCGGCGAGGCCGCCCGCGGCCATCGAGCAGGCGGAGCCGACCTCGCCCTGGCAGCCGACCTCGGCGCCGGAGATGGAGGCGTTCTCCTTGAAGAGCATGCCGATGGCGCCGGCCGCGAGCAGGAAGCGGACGATGCCGTCCTCGTCGGCGCCCGGGATGAAGTTCAGGTAGTAGTGCAGGACGGCGGGGATGATCCCGGCGGCGCCGTTGGTCGGCGCGGTGACGACCCGGCGGCCGGAGGCGTTCTCCTCGTTGACCGCCATCGCGTAGAGGGTCACCCACTCCATCGCGTTGGCCGGCCCGATGCCCTCGGCGCGCAGCGTCCGGGCCGCCGCGGCGGCCCGGCGGCGGACCTTCAGCCCGCCCGGCAGGATGCCCTCGCGGGTCATGCCGGCCCGCACGCACTCCTGCATCACGGACCAGATCTCCAGCAGGCCGGTCCGGATCTCCTCCTCGCTGCGCCAGGCCTTCTCGTTCTCCAGCATCAGGCCGGAGATGGACAGCCCGGTCTCCCGGCTGAGCCGCAGCAGCTCGTCACCGGTGCGGAAGGGGTACTTCAGCACGGTGTCGTCGGGCTTGACCCGGTCGGCGCCGATCGCGTCCTCGTCCACCACGAAGCCGCCGCCGACCGAGTAGTAGGTCTTCTCCAGCAGGGTCGAGCCGTCCGCCGCGAACGCCCACAGGGTCATCCCGTTGGCGTGGTACGGCAGCGAGCGGCGGCGGTGCAGCACCAGCTGGCTGTCCGGGTCGAAGTCGATGGTGTGCTCGCCGAGCAGGCTGATCCGCTTCTCGGCGATGATCCGCTCGACGTCCTTGTCGGCCTGGTCCACGTCGACGGTGCGGGGTGAGGCGTTCTCCAGGCCGAGCAGGACGGCCTTCGGGGTGCCGTGGCCGTGGCCGGTGGCGCCGAGCGAGCCGTACAGCTCGGCGCGCACACCCGTCACCTGCTCCAGCAGGCCTTCGGTGCGCAGCCGGCGGGCGAACATCCGGGCGGCGCGCATCGGGCCCACGGTGTGGGAGCTCGACGGGCCGATGCCGATGGAGAAGAGGTCGAAGACGCTGATGGCCACGGGGGACGTCCTTGTCTGGTCTCGTGGAAGGACTTGCGGGCAGGGAGGGGCCGACACGGGACGGGGCACCGCGCGCACTGTCCAGTGTGCGCGGTGCCCCGGAGCGCCAGGAACGCCGGAGGGGTGAGGCCGGTCACCCCGCCCGAACGATCACCGGAGTGATCAGAGGTTCGGGTACAGCGGGTACTTCTCGGCCAGGGCGGTGACCCGGGCCTTCAGCGCGGCGGCGGCGGTCTCGTCGAAGGCGGGCTTGAGCGCCTCGGCGATGACGTCGGCGACCTCGCGGAAGTCCTCGGCCTGGAAGCCGCGGGTGGCCAGGGCCGGGGTGCCGATGCGCAGGCCCGAGGTGACCATCGGCGGGCGCGGGTCGTTCGGGACGGCGTTGCGGTTGACGGTGATGCCGACCTCGTGCAGGCGGTCCTCGGCCTGCTGGCCGTCGAGCCGGCTGTTGCGCAGGTCGACCAGGACCAGGTGGACGTCGGTGCCGCCGGAGAGCACGGTGGCGCCGGCCTCGGCCACGTCGGCCTGGAGCAGGCGCTCGGCGAGGATGCGGGCACCCTCCAGGGTGCGCTCCTGGCGCTCCTTGAACTCCTCCGAGGCCGCGACCTTGAAGGCGACCGCCTTGCCGGCGATCACGTGCTCCAGCGGACCGCCCTGCTGGCCGGGGAAGACCGCAGAGTTGATCTTCTTGGCGTACTCGGCCTTGGACAGGATGACGCCGCCGCGCGGGCCGCCCAGGGTCTTGTGGGTGGTGGTGGTGACCACGTCCGCGTACGGCACCGGGTTCGGGTGCAGACCGGCGGCCACCAGACCGGCGAAGTGCGCCATGTCCACCATGAGCAGCGCGCCGACCTCGTCGGCGATCCGGCGGAACGCGGCGAAGTCCAGCTGGCGCGGGTAGGCGGACCAGCCGGCGATGATCAGCTTCGGCTGGTGCTCCTTGGCCAGGCGCTCGACCTCGGCCATGTCGACCTGGCCGGTCTTCTCGTCCACGTGGTACGCGGCCACGTTGTAGAGCTTGCCGGAGAAGTTGATCTTCATGCCGTGAGTCAGGTGACCACCGTGGGCCAGGCTCAGGCCCAGGATGGTGTCGCCCGGCTGGATCAGCGCGAACATCGCGGCGGCGTTGGCCTGCGCGCCGGAGTGCGGCTGGACGTTGGCGTGCTCGGCGCCGAACAGGGCCTTGATGCGGTCGATGGCGATCTGCTCGACCACGTCGACGTGCTCGCAGCCGCCGTAGTAGCGGCGGCCGGGGTAGCCCTCCGCGTACTTGTTGGTGAGCACCGAGCCCTGGGCCTCCATGACCGCCACCGGGGCGAAGTTCTCGGAGGCGATCATCTCCAGGGTGGTCTGCTGGCGGTGCAGCTCGGCGTCGACCGCGGCGGCGATCTCCGGGTCGAGGGCGTGCAGGGACTGGTTGAGAACCGTCATGGTGGTGGTCTTCCCGGTGGAGTAGGAAAGGGGGCCGCGGCTGGGGCGGGGCGGCCGCCGCGCGGTGACCGCCCCGGTCAGGTGTCTCAGCCGCCGATGAGGGCGGTGTAGGCGTCCGCGCTGAGCAGCTCGTCGGTGGCCTCGACGCGCACCTTGAACAGCCAGCCGCCCTCGAACGGGGCGCTGTTGACCAGGCTGTTGTCGTCCAGGACGTCCTGGTTGACCTCGGTGACCTCGCCGGTCACCGGGGAGAACAGGTCGCTGACCGACTTGGTCGACTCCAGCTCGCCGCAGGTCTCGCCGGCGGTCACGGAGTCGCCGACCTCGGGCAGCTGCACGTAGACGATGTCACCGAGCGCGTCGGCGGCGTGCTTGGTGATGCCGATCGTGGAGACACCGTCCTCGGCGGCCGTCAGCCACTCGTGCTCCTTGGTGTACTGCAGGTGCTGGGGGTTGCTCATGGCGTCATTCTCCAGGATGGGAAGCGGGCACGGCGAAGCGGGCCGCCGCTCGGACGGCTGCGACGTGCGTGTACGGGAAAACCGGGGCCTTGCGGAGGCTCAGCGGGCGCGCTTGTAGAACGGCAGCGCCACGACCTGGACGGGCTCGTGCTTGCCGCGCACGTCCACCGCGACGGTGGTGCCGGGGGCGGCGTGGGCGGCGTCGACGTAGGCCATCGCGATCGGCTTGCCCAGGGTCGGGGACGGCGAGCCCGAGGTGATCCGGCCGATCGGCTCGCCCTCGGTGGAGACCACGGTGTACTCGGCGCGCGGCACCCGCTTGCCCTCGGAGACCAGGCCGACCAGGACCTTCGGGGGGTTGCTCTCGGCCGCGGCGGCGGCCTGCTCCAGCGCCTTGCGGCCGACGAAGGCGCCCTCGTTGGTGGTCTTGTCGAAGCGGACGACCCGGCCCAGGCCGGCGTCGAACGGGGTGAGGTCGGTGGACAGCTCGTGGCCGTACAGCGGCATGCCGGCCTCCAGGCGCAGCGTGTCGCGGCAGGACAGGCCGCACGGGACCAGGCCGTGGCCCTCGCCGGCGGCGGTCAGCGCCTGCCAGACCGGCTCGGCGTCGGCCGGGTGGCAGAAGATCTCGAAGCCGTCCTCACCGGTGTAGCCGGTGCGGGCGAGCAGCACCTCGCGGCCGGCCACCACGGCCGGGAGGATCGCGTAGTACTTCAGACCGGGCAGGTCGGCGTCGGTGGTCGCGGCGAGGATGCCGGTGGCCTCCGGGCCCTGGACGGCGATCAGCGCGTAGGTGTCGCGGTCGTCGGTGACGACGGCGTCGAAGCCCTTGGCGCGGGCGATCAGCTCGTCGAGGACCAGCTGGGCGTTGGAGGCGTTGGCGACCACCAGGAAGGCGTCCTCGCGCAGGCGGTAGACGATCAGGTCGTCCAGGATGCCGCCGTCCTCGGCGCAGATCATGGTGTAGCGGGCGCGCAGCTCGCCGAGCGCGGAGACGAAGCCGACCAGCGCGTGGTCCAGCATCTCGCCCGCCTGCGGGCCGGTGACGGTGATCTCGCCCATGTGCGAGAGGTCGAACAGGCCCGCCTTGGTGCGGACGGCGAGGTGCTCCTCGCGCTCGCTGCCGTAGCGCAGCGGCATGTCCCAGCCGGCGAAGTCGGTCATGGTGGCGCCGAGGCTGCGGTGCAGCGCGTCGAGCGCGGTCAGGCGGAGGGACGACATGGCCAGGAACTCCTCGGTCGGGGCACTCAGGGTGCACGCACCGGACCGGGCCCGCTCGGGGACCGACCCTGCGCGCGGGCATGCGGCGGCGTGGGTCTCCCCATCTGTCGTCGAACCTGAGAGCTTCACCGCCCACCAGCCCGCAGCTGGTTTCCAGCTTGGGGGACAGCATGGCGGCTTGCACCGTGGGTGGGCGTCCGACAGGGCCGGGCGCCGCTTTCCAGATGTGCCTAACCCGTGCGGTAGGGGTGCCTGAGAGATTCCGGGGAGGACTTGCTCCTTCGGCGCCGGCTCGTGCCGTGGGGCGGCACTCCGGGCTCTCCCGCGCGGGTTCGAGCGGCCGGTATGGAGTTGTGGGGGCCCGCGGCGCATGCCGTCGGACGCGGACATCATGGCACGTCCCGGGCGGCGAGGGGAGAGGGGACCCGGTCACACGGCGCGGTACCGAACACGAGCCCTAACGCCACGACCCCACGCCCTAGACTGCTGCGCGTCGGCGCAGCAGAGGGCGGCCGACCGGCAGAGGGCGGAATCGGCGGCGCATGGGGTACCCGGTGGAGCAGCAGCAGGGGTGGGGCGGACCGGAGGAGGCGCCGACGGGCGGCTCCTGGCCGGCCAACGAGCTGGAGCAGGTGCTGGCCGCGGCCCTGGGCGATCCGGGCGCGACCCCGCGGGTGATCGAGGTGCTGGCCCGCAGTCAGGTGTGGGTGCCGCTGCCGGCCGGGGCCGACCCGCAGGGGCAGTCGCTGGACCTGCCGATCATCGAGCTGGCCGGTGACCCGTACGTGCCGGTGTTCTCCTCGCAGGAGGTGTTCCTCCAGCAGGCGCCGGGGATGGCCTTCGCGATCGCGCCGGCCTGGGAGTTCGCCCGCGGGCTGCCGCTGGGCGTGGGCATCGCGGTGAACCCGGAGGCCGCGGTGGGCATCCCGGTGCCGCCGCAGGGCGTCGCCGAGCTGCGCCGCGGGCCGCGCGAGGAGCGCTGGGAGGACCCGGCGGCGCCGACCGGCGGCCGGGTGGCGCTGCGCGAGCCGGTGCCGGGCGAGGACCCGGAGCACTTCCTGGCCGCCTGCCGGGCCGAACTGTCGGCACTGCCCGGAGTGTTGACCGCCCGCAGGGCGCTGGCCAGCATCGAGGGCGAGCCGACCGTGATGTTCGTGGGCGTCCAGCTGGACCCCGTGGCACCGGCCGAGCCGGCCGCGGTGAACGAGGCACTCGGGCGAGCGCTGGGAACCGCGCCGCTGCCCGGCGGCGTCCACCTCGTACTGCTCGACCTCGCCGACGACCCGGTGGTCGAGTGGCTGCTCACCCGGGTGATGCCCTTCCACACCAGGGCCTGAGCGGGTCCGTATCAAGGCACGTCGCCGTGGCGGTGGCCGGTGCCGCGCCATAGGGTGCGTGCAGACGGCCGACGGGTCGGCGGGTTCGAGGAAAGAGGCGCGGCGAGGTGGGCGCATGAGTGCGGGAGCGGGAGCGGGCGGGGTGCCGGGGCCCTGGGGCCAGGCACCGGCCGGGCGCCCGGGAGCTGATCCGGGCGCGTTGGAGCGCGCTCTGCGCGAGGTCGCGCCGGAGCGCTACGACGCGTACGAGCGCCTGCTCCACGCGCTGGCGGACGGCCAGGTCTGGATGCTGCTGTGGCACGGCACCCCGGGCAGCCAGGACGCCCAGTACGGGAACATGGAGATCGGCGGCCACGGCTACGCGCCGGCCGTCACCTCGTCCGAGCAGCTGACCTCCTCGGGCTGGACCCGGGCCCACGAGGTCGTCTCCGGCCGGGAGATCGCGGCCTCGCTGTACCGCACCCGCTGGGGCCTGTGGCTCAACCCGCACGCGCCCGGCGGCGGTGTCGGGGTGCCCTGGGCGGACCTGCGGCGGATCGCCGCGGGCCTGGAGCGGCTGCCCGCCGGTCCGTTGAAGCTCAGCGAGCCGCAGCTGAACGCCCAGCCGTTCTTCGCGCTGCTGGAGCGTCAGGCCGCCGAGGTGCGCGCGGTGCGGGCGCTGCGCCGGGCCTGGGTGCAGCCCGCGGTGGGGGAGCCGTACCTGGCCATCGGCCTTGACCTGTACGAGAGTTCGCAGCCGGCGGTGGAGGCGGTGCGGGCGCTGATGCAGCGCGCGATCGGGGTGGCCCCGGAGGGGCTCGCGGTGTCCACGGTGGCGATGTCGGACGAGTACGACCCGGTGGCGCTGTGGATGCGCGCCAACGCCCGGCCGTTCTTCGACCGGGAGGCGGGCCGACCGCCGACCGGTCCGTACCCGCCGGTGCCCCCGCCGCCGTACCCCGGCCAGTCGATGCCGGGTTACTCCTACGGCACCCAGCCGCCGGCGACGGGCTGGCAGCAGCAGCCGCAGCGGCCGTGGCCCGGCTACCCCGGGCACTGATTCACAAAACTCATTCTCCGAAGCCGACTTGATTGTCCATCAAGTCGGCTTCGATGCTTTCCGGACGAATTTCCGGATGTGTGCTCGGGTCATCTTGACATGGCAGTTACAGCCATGTGAAGAGGTATATGCCGAAGATCGGCGAGGTGCATGCGCGCAGATCACAGTTGGGCATCTGTCGGTTGTCAGGGCTGGCGCAAGCCAGTTCGCATGGCAGAGAGTTCTGCGCAACGCACCGCGCGTACTGCAACCCCACAAAGGTGAGCGCGGCCGCCGACAGCCCGTCCACGCGAAGCCCATCCCGCGTGGTGGCAGCGCCTGTGCACGACGTGCTGCCGTCAACACCAGCTCCTCCTAAGCACCTCCGCACGTCCGCAGCCGCACCGCCGAAGCCGACGGCCGGCACCCGTGGGCCGGCCACCGTCGGCGAGGGGACCAACTGACCATGACCGCATCCGTGACCACCGCCGGGAACGCGCCGGAAGCACCCGCCGCCGAACCGGTCAAGAAGATCGAGGGCCGCTCCCTCGGCCAGATCGCCTGGACCCGCTTCAAGCGGGACAAGGCCGCCGTCGCCGGCGGCGTCGTGGTGATCCTCCTGATCCTGCTCGCCGTGCTGGCCAAGCCGATCGAGTCGGTGTTCGGGCTCGACCCGGACGCCCTCCACCAGGACCTGCTGGACGCCGACCTCGGTGGACTGCCGTTCGGCGACTGGGGCGGCATGAGCCTGGACCACCCGCTCGGCGTGGATCCGCTCCAGGGCCGTGACCTCCTCACCCGCGTCATCGAGGGTTCCTGGGTCTCCCTGCTGGTCGCCTTCGGCGCGACCGTGCTGTCCAACACCATCGGCACCGTGCTCGGCATCATGGCCGGCTACTACGGCGGATGGGTGGACACCCTGATCAGCCGCGTGATGGACGTCTTCCTGGCGTTCCCGCTGCTGCTCTTCGCCATCGCGATCTCGACCTCGCTCCAGGGCGGAGCCTTCGGCCTGCACGGCCTCCCGCTGCACATCGTGGTGCTGATCTTCGTGATCGGCTTCTTCAACTGGCCCTACATGGGCCGGATCGTGCGCGGCCAGACGCTCTCGCTGCGCGAGCGGGAGTTCGTCCACGCCGCCCGCAGCCTGGGGGCCCGCGGCCCGTTCATCCTGTTCAAGGAACTGCTGCCCAACCTGGTCGGTCCGATCCTGGTCTACTCCACCCTGCTGATCCCGACCAACATCCTGTTCGAGGCCGGACTGAGCTTCCTCGGCGTCGGCATCCAGCCGCCGCAGGCCTCCTGGGGCGGGATGCTCCAGGACGCGATCCGGTACTACCAGGTGGACCCCCAGTACCTGGTGGTCCCCGGCCTGGCGATCTTCATCACCGTGCTCGCCTTCAACCTCCTGGGCGACGGCCTGCGCGACGCCCTCGACCCCAAGAACAACTGATCAAGCGTCATCCACTGGCCCCGCGTCACCAGTTGACCCCGCGCCAGGAACCCTCACTCCGTCTCCACATTCCCAAGGGGTTGATCTCACCCATGCGTAGGTCCCGTACCGTCGCGCTGACCGCGGCCGCCGCCGCCGCGGTCCTGGTCGTGACCGGCTGCACCAGCTCGTCGAAGGGCGGCGACTCCGCCTCGGCCTCCGGCGCCGCGGGCGCCGGCGCCAACGCCGCCACCAAGAGCGTCGTCAACGCCTCGGACAAGAAGGGCGGGACGGTCACCTTCGAGATGAAGGGCACCCCGGACTCGCTCGACCCGGGCAACACGTACTACGCGTACATCTACAACTTCTCGCGTCTGTACGCCCGTTCGCTGACCACCTTCAACCCGGCGCCGGGCGATGAGGGCAACAAGCTCGTCCCGGACCTGGCCGAGACGGCGGGCCAGCAGAGCGCGGACGGCCTGACCTGGACGTACAAGCTGCGCGCCGGTCTGAAGTACGACGACGGCACCCCGATCACCTCGAAGGACGTCAAGTACGCCGTCGAGCGGTCCAACTTCACGGACGTGCTCACCAACGGCCCGACGTACTTCCGCAACCTGCTGGTCGACAACGCCACGCCGTACCAGGGTCCGTACAAGGACAAGGAGGGCGGCCTCAACTCGATCGAGACGCCGGACGACACCACCATCGTCTTCCACCTCCAGCACCCGTTCGCGGACTTCGACTACCTGGTCGCCACCCCGCAGACCGCGCCCGTCCCGCAGGCGAAGGACACCGGCGCCGACTACGTCAAGCACGTGGTGTCCTCGGGCTCCTACAAGTTCGAGTCCTACGAGGACGGCAAGCAGGCCGTCCTGGTGCCGAACACCAACTGGGACAAGAGCACCGACCCGATCCGCAAGCAGCTCGGCGACAAGATCGTGCTGCGGTTCAACATCGACCAGGCCACCATCGACAAGGACCTGCTGGCCGGCAACGCCCAGGTCGACCTCGGCGGCGGCGGCGTCGACCCGCAGACCCAGGCGCAGATCCTCCAGGACCCGAAGCTCAAGGCCAACACCGACAACGCCTTCGGCACCCGGCTGGTCTACCTGGCGATCAACTCCAAGCTCGCGCCGTTCGACAACATCGAGTGCCGCAAGGCCGTCGAGTACGCGATCGACAAGGTCTCGGTGCAGACGGCGCTGGGCGGCCCGATCCGCGGCCAGATCGCCAACACGGTGCTCCCGCCGGACGTCCCGGGCCACCAGGACTTCAACACCTGGGAGACCAAGGACAACAAGGGTGACGAGGCCAAGTCCAAGGACGCCCTGAAGGCCTGCGGCAAGGAGGGCGGCTTCAGCACCGTCATCTCGGCCCGCACCGAGCGCGCCACCGAGATCGCCGGCGCGACCTCGATCCAGGCGGCGCTGAAGAAGGTCGGCATCAACGCCGAGATCCAGCAGTACCCGCAGTCCAAGTACCTGACCGACAACGCCGGTTCGCCGAAGTTCGCCGCGGACCACAACATCGGTCTGATGATGATGCAGTGGGGCGCCGACTGGCCGACCGGCTACGGCTTCCTCCAGCAGATCGTCGACGGCCGCGCGATCAAGGACACCGGCAACAACAACCTCGGGCAGCTGAACGACCCGGCGGTCAACAAGCTGATCGACGACGCCGCCGTCAACCCGGACAAGGCGGCCCGCGAGAAGATCTACGCCGACGTCGACAAGAAGGTCATGGACCAGGCCGTCTACGTCCCGCTGACCTACTTCAAGGTCTTCCTGTACCGCCCGGGCAACGCCACCAACATGGCCTCCACGTCGGCGTTCTCGGGTCAGTACGACTACCTGAACATCGGCACCACCAAGTAAGAGCCTGGCTCCGCATCCCTGAAGGCAGGTGAAGGCAGCGGCGCCCGCCGCCGTCCGGAAGATCCCGGACGGCGGCGGGCCGCCGGAGCCGCCCAACTGTGTTTGCCTACATCATCCGCAGGATCTTCGCGGCCCTGATACTGCTGCTGGTCGTCAGCGCGGTCACCTTCGCGATCTTCTTCCTGCTCCCGCGCATCGCCGGCGAGACGGCCGACCAACTGGCGGCCCAGTTCATCGGGAAGAGCCCGTCCCCGGAGACGATCGCGGCGGTCAAGCAGAACCTCGGCCTCGACCAGCCGCTGTACGCCCAGTACTGGAAGTTCCTCAAGGGCCTGGTCGCCGGCGCCGAGTACAACTTCGGACCGGAACCGGCCACCTGCCACGTGCCCTGCTTCGGCTACTCCTTCAAGAACCACCTGGAGGTCTGGCCCGAGCTGTCCAAGCGGATCCCGACCACCATCTCGCTCGCCGCCGGCGCGGCCGTGCTCTGGCTGGTCTCCGGTGTCGCCACCGGCGTCGTCTCCGCCCTCAAGCCGAAGTCGATCTTCGACCGGCTCTCCATGGGCGTCGCGCTCGCCGGCGTCTCGCTGCCGGTCTTCTTCACCGGCGCGCTGCTGCTCACGCTGTTCAGCTACCAGTGGCCGATCCTGGACAACCTCCACTACGTGGACTTCACGGACGACCCGCTGATGTGGGCCCGCAACCTGATCCTGCCGTGGATCTCGCTGGCCTTCCTCTACTCCGCGCTCTACGCCCGGCTCACCCGCGCCGGGATGCTGGAGACGATGAGCGAGGACTACATCCGCACCGCCCGGGCCAAGGGCCTGGCCGAGCGCAAGGTCGTCACCCGGCACGGGCTGCGCGCCGCGCTCACCCCGATCGTCACGATCTTCGGCATGGACCTCGGGCTGCTGCTCGGCGGCGCGCTGATCACCGAGCAGGTCTTCTCGCTCCAGGGCGTCGGCCAGTTCGCCGTCCAGGCGATCTCCGACAACGACCTGCCCAAGATCCTCGGCGTCACCCTGCTGGCCGCCTTCTTCATCGTCGTCTGCAACCTCGTGGTCGACCTCCTGTACGCGCTCGTCGACCCCCGGGTGAGGCTCTCGTGACCGACCTCCAGAAGACCCCGGCGGACGCCGCGCCGGGCACGTCCGGCGATCCCTACCTCTCCGTGCGGGACCTGCGGATCCACTTCGACACCGACGACGGCCTGGTCCGCTCGGTGGACGGGGTCAGCTTCGACCTGCACAAGGGCCGCACCCTCGGCATCGTCGGAGAGTCCGGCTCCGGCAAGTCCGTCACCTCGCTGGGCATCATGGGCCTGCACCGCTCCAAGCGGGCCCGGATCACCGGCGAGATCCGGCTCGACGGCGAGGACCTGATCGCGGCCGGCCCGGACCGGGTGCGCCAACTGCGCGGCCGGGAACTGGCGATGATCTTCCAGGACCCGCTGACCGCGATGCACCCCTACTACACGGTGGGGCAGCAGATCGTCGAGGCGTACCGGGTGCACCACCCCCAGGCCTCCAAGAAGCAGGCCCGGGCCCGCGCGGTCGAGATGCTCGACCGGGTCGGCATCCCGCAGCCGGACCGCCGGGTGGACGACTACCCGCACCAGTTCTCCGGCGGCATGCGCCAGCGCGCGATGATCGCCATGGCACTGGTCAACGACCCCTCGCTGCTGATCGCCGACGAGCCCACCACCGCCCTGGACGTCACCGTCCAGGCGCAGATCCTGGACCTCATCCGCGATCTCCAGGAGGAGTTCGGCTCCGCCGTCATCATCATCACCCACGACCTCGGGGTGGTCGCCGAGCTCGCCGACGACGTCCTGGTCATGTACGGCGGCAAGTGCGTCGAGCGCGGCCCGGCCGAAACGCTCTTCGACTCGCCCGAACACCCCTACACCTGGGGCCTGCTGGGCTCGATGCCGCGACTGGACCGGGAGCTCCAGGACCGGCTGGTGCCGGTCAAGGGCACCCCGCCCAGCCTGATCAACGTGCCGTCGGGCTGCGCCTTCCACCCGCGCTGCCCGTACGCCGCACTGACCGAGGGGCGCTCCACGAGCGAGCTCCCGGTGCTGGCCGAGGCCGCGCCCGGACACTTCGCGGCCTGCCACCTGGCGGCCGGCGAGCGGCACCGCATCTTCGCCGAAGAGATCGCGCCCCGGCTGTGAGCCCGGCCACGTACCACCTTCCTGGAGAGAACCGATGACGGACACTCAGACGGCGCGGACCCCGTCCCCGGCACCCGCCGCAGGCCGCCGGCCGCTGCTGAAGGTGGCCGGCCTGACCCGGCACTTCCCGATCCGCAGCGGGCTGCTGCGGCGCCAGACCGGCGCGGTGCGGGCCGTCGACGGCATCGACTTCGCGGTCAACGCCGGCGAGACGCTCGGCGTCGTGGGCGAGTCCGGCTGCGGCAAGTCGACCATGGGCCGACTGGTCACCCGGCTCGACGAACCGACCGGCGGGACCATCGAGTTCGAGGGCACCGACATCACCCACCTGAGTGTCGGGGCGATGCGGCCGTTGCGCCGCGACATCCAGATGATCTTCCAGGACCCGTACTCCTCGCTGAACCCCCGGCACACCGTCGGCACCATCGTCGGAGCGCCGTTCAAGCTCCAGAACGCGGTGCCGGACGGCGGGTTGAAGAAGGCGGTCCAGGAGCTGCTGGAGCTGTGCGGGCTCAGCCCCGAGCACTACAACCGCTACCCGCACGAGTTCTCCGGCGGCCAGCGCCAGCGCATCGGCATCGCCCGGGCGCTCGCGCTGAAGCCGAAGATGATCATCGCGGACGAGCCGGTCTCCGCGCTGGACGTCTCGATCCAGGCGCAGGTGGTCAACCTGCTGGACGACCTCCAGACGGAACTCGGACTGACCTACCTGATCATCGCGCACGACCTCTCGGTGGTCCGGCACGTCTCGGACCGGGTCGCGGTGATGTACCTCGGCAAGGTCGTGGAGATCGCCGACCGGGACTCGCTCTACCGCAGCCCGATGCACCCGTACACCAACGCGCTGATGTCCGCGGTGCCGGTCCCCGACCCGCGCCGCCGGCAGCGCTCGGGCCGCGAGCGCATCCTGCTCACGGGCGACGTCCCCTCGCCGATCAACCCGCCCAGCGGCTGCCGCTTCCGCACCCGGTGCTGGAAGGCGCAGGAGGTGTGCGCGAGCGAGGAGCCGCCGCTGGTGGCGCTCAACACCGGGCACGAAGTGGCGTGCCACTTCCCGGAGAACGCACCCGAGAAGGCGTCCGGGAAAGCGTCCGGGAAAGCGCCCTCGGCCTCCTGAGGACCGCGACACGAAAGCGGCCGCCCGCTCCCCG